>JAJYSL010000197.1 GCA_021793595.1 Acidobacteriota bacterium | reverse complement strand
CCTGTACTGTTGATGACGCCGGGGCAGCCGAAGGCGATCTCCGAGACGGCATTGCAGAAGATCGGGCCGGATGCGAAGCAGTTGATCGCAGAGAAGGGTGGCCACTGGTTACATTTGGACGAGCCAGAACTGGTGATTGAGCAGATTCGCGAGATGATGACGCTCGTAGAGACCGGAATCTCCTGCGAAGCAATGATGCAGGAAAAAGTCTCAGCCAATTAGTCAGTATGGACCGGTTCCTCTCCGCTTGTGACTCTGACCTGTGCTGCCGTCAGGCTCACAGATTAACCTACGCATTGCGCAGAGAACCGATCACTCCATACTGACCAGTTCACATCCAGCCGGGCAAGCCCACGCAGAACGCCTACGTGGAGAGTTTCAACAGCAGGCTGTGCGAGGAATTCTGCGCGTCATCTGCTTCCCAGAACCTGTTCGAAGCCAGGAGGATCACCGCCGCTTGGCGGCGCAATTACAACGAACGAAGGCCACATAGCAGCCTGAACTACATGACACCAGCAGAGTTCGCCGCCAGAACAAGCGGTGGGAAAGACGACGGCTTCGCCTGCTTGAAAAACGATCCTGCCGCTTTTCACTTTCCCTCCGCTGCGACTGCGGCGAGCTGAGTGTTATTTGTATGCGGAAAATGGGGGCAGGCCAGTGGATACCCAGTTCGAGGAAAAGATGCGTCTTTTTCTCTTCATAATTCGTCAGAGCGATAAATTCCTTTGGAGGCCATGAACCAAAATGCCAGTGAAGTCCAGATATTTTGCTTTCGTATGTCTGTCCGTTCTGTTAGCGGGCATCGTCGGCATGGCACAGAATGGCAAATCCGATGCGGCCAAAAATGCACCGCCCTCTGCCGACTCCAGCAAACCTGCGCCTTTACCGCCAGAGCGGAGCTCGGTGACGCGTCACACGCTGGAGCTGAATGGCCAGACCATTCATTACACTGCCACGGCGGGCACCCTGATTGTTCGCGATGCGCACGACAAGCCATACGGCAGCTTCTTTTATGTCGCCTATACCCAGGATGACGCAGTGCCGAAGGCGCGTCCGGTAACCTTCCTGTATAACGGCGGTCCGGGGTCATCCAGTATGTGGCTGCACATGGGATCGTTTGGACCAGTGCGCATTGAAACGGACAGCCCTCAGGCAACTTCGCCCGCACCTTACCATCTGGTGCCGAATCCATACAGTCTGCTCGACAAAACGGACCTGGTATTTATCGACGCCATGGGAACAGGGTTTTCCAGGCCCGTCGCCATGGGAACGCTCAAGGAGTTTCTGGGCGTCGATCAGGATGTGCTGGCCTTCAATCGTTTCATCGCACGATACATTACCGTGAACCAGCGATGGAATTCGCCGAAGTTTCTGATCGGCGAGTCCTATGGCGCGACGCGCTCGGCGGCGTTGTCCTATTCGCTGGAGAAAAGCGGAATTGCACTCAACGGCGTGGTCCTGGTGTCGTCGAACCTGAACCACAATGGGCACGCGCCCGGCCTCGACGATGAGTACATCAACGGCTTGCCGTCCTACGCTGCGATTGCCTGGTATCACGATAAATTGGCCAATAAACCGTCCGACCTGAAATCTTTTCTGGCGCAAGTCCGCATCTATGCTCGCGGGCCTTATGCCGAAGCTTTGGCGCAAGGGCAAAATCTGAGCGCTGCAGAAGAGGATCAGGTCGCTCAGAAACTAAACGAAATGACGGGGTTGAGCGTGCAGTATCTGAAAGAATCGAACCTGCGCGTTCCAGCGTCGGATTTTCGCAAGGAACTGATGCGCGACGAACGACGCACGCTGGGCCGTTATGACGCTCGCTTTGAAGGTATCGATATGGATGCGGCGAGCGAGGTGCCCACCTACGATCCATCGAGCACGGGGATCACCGGGGCGTTTGTCGCCGCCTTTCAGAGCTACCTGGCGGATGAACTGAAATACACCACGGACGATACTTACCATGTGACGGCGCACGGCCCCGACTTTCAATGGGACTGGAAGCATACGCCGCCGGACGGCAACGGGCGCGAGCTAGTGCCCGACGTAGCTCTGGACTTAGGAGCGGCCATGCGGCAGAATCCGCATTTGAAGCTTTTCTCCGCCAATGGTTATTTTGACCTGGCAACGCCATTCTTTCAGACTGAGTACGACATTGCCCACATGGAACTGGATCCCACCCTGCGCAAGAACATCCGGTTCGGCTACTATCCCTCCGGCCATATGATTTATCTGAATGTAGACGCTCTGAAGCAATTGAAGGGAGATCTAGCGCAGTTCTACTCCGCTGCCGTGACGCAATAACCACGCGCGCTCGTGTACCGAGGGAGTTTGAATCAAAGGGGAGAATCCTCGACTGGCCCCTCAGAGAGGATTCTTCTCGAAGGTGACGGCCTGTTTGGGATTTTCATCGACTAGTAGGCGGAACACGTCGGCACGAGCGTAATGGCCGACAGCATCGAAATCGTACTTCCCACGCACAACTTCCTTCAGATCCAATTCCGCGGTCAGCACGCCTTCACCATCCCGCAGGGGACCGGCCAGCACCGTTCCCATCGGTGACACGATCACGCTGCCGCCCTTGATCAACACTGTGGCCGGATCATTGCCCTGGATGGCGCGATAGTCCTCTGGGCAGTCGGAGCGAAGCAGGTATTGGCAGGCGCTCAAAACAAAGCATCGTCCTTCCACCGCGATATGTTGCATAGTCGCTTGCCAGCGGTCTCTGTCGTCCACCGTAGGAGCACACCACAGATTCACACCCTTTGCGTACATGGCGGTGCGAAACAAAGGCATGTAATTCTCCCAGCAGATGGCCGCTCCTATGGTCCCAAAAGGCGTTTGGATGGCGGGTAGCGTAGAACCGTCTCCGGTCCCCCAGATGAGCCGTTCGGAGCCGGTAGGCATCAATTTTCTGTGCTTTCCTCGCAAGCTGCCATCGGCGCCGAAGAACAAGGCCGTGCAATACAGAGTCCCACCGGCCTTTTCGATTATGCCCAGAACCAGTTCGATGCCATGCCGAGCGGCTACATTGCCCACCTGGACGATTTCATCTCCAGCCAGCGGAATCGCTGCTTCGTAGTAGCGGCGAAACTCTTCGCGTCCTTCCTCGGACCGCGACCCCACGTGAGCGCCGAAACCAAGCCCCTTAGGGTAGCCTCCCAGAAATGCTTCCGGAAAGACGACCAGCTTTGCTCCGGCGCTTGCGGCCTCCTGGCAATAGGCCTCGATCTTTTCCAGTGTCCGCTTGGTGTCGAAAACAGGCGTGCCAGCCTGTACGACTGCGGCGATTACTTTGTCCACCTTGGCTCCATCCTTGTTCTCCCGTCGGCTATTTTGATTGAAACAGCAATGGAGCAAAATGCACCAGATTATTGCGCCATACCATCCAGGTGTGCATTCCTGGCGTTTCGATCGACATGACGGGAACGTGTTGCGATTTGATCCAGGCGACCAGCCTTCGGTTACTTGCAATGAGGCCATCCTCGGTTCCGCAGGAGATCCACAGCAGGTGCAGAGGAGCGGCGCTTGTTCCGGAGCTGCTCTCTTTTGCACTCGCCCCTTGTACGAGCAAAGGAAATTCCGCGGCATAGTTCGGGCGCACCCCGCCGGGACTGAAGGCGCCGACCCAGCCGAAGGTGTTGAGATGATTCAGCCCAGTCAAAAGCGTCTCGGCACCGCCCATGGACTGGCCGGCGATTGCGCGGTCCTTGCGGTCTTGCAAGACAAGATACATCGATTCAACCTGCGGTATCACCTCCTTCAGCAAGCTCTGGGTGAAAAGGTCGTAGTTGCGCTGCCAAAGGGCAGGGCCACGAAGGGCAGGCCCATTTTCGGAGACGATCTCCGGCACGCCATCCCCGAACGGCATAACAACGATCATGGGTCTGGCCTTGCCCTGCGCGATCAGGTTGTCAAGGATGAAGTTGGCCCTGCCTACCAGGGTCCAACTGCTCGCGTTGAAGGCGAATCCGTGCAGCAGATAGAGCACGGGATAGCGCTTGCGGCCTCTCGGATCGTAACCGGGCGGCGTGTACACGAGGAAATCCCGCTGGTCGCCGATGATGCCGGATTTATAGAAATGATGATGCACAATTCCGTGTGGCACATCCTGCTCCTCCCACGGTTCGGGAATCTTGCCGGGCACATGCAGAACGTTTCGCAGCTGCAACAGGTTCGGCTCGATCTTCGGATTGGAAGGATCAAGCAGCGGAACGCCGTCAGCGCGGAACACATAGCCGTAGTACTCCGGCTCCAGCGGGCCAACCGTAATGCTCCACACCCCATCGCTGGTTTTCTCCATCGACTGAGTTCCGGGCGTGCCTTCCAGGACGAGTTGGACTTGCTTTGCCCCTGGATCGAGGAAGCGGAAAGTAACGCGACCATCGGGCTGTACCTGGGGGGATTGCGGCAGCTCTGGCCGCTGGCCAAACAGGGGAGCTGCGATCATGACCAGACAAACCGGTAGATGATAACAAAGACGGCGAAGATACAGGGCAAACCGATGTCGGCATCTCATTTTGCGCTCCGAGGACCAGGGGAGAAAATTCCGGGTAAATGCAAAAGCACGGTATTCATGCACGTGGCTATCTCTCCACACGATTGGGAGAAGGTGACACGGCGATCACCTCCAAAGTGCGAGAAGTATAGTCGGTAAGGTAGAGCGATCGTCCGTCAGGAGACAGGTTGACGTTTCTGGGAAACTCCCCGGCAGGTATGGTTTCGACGATGCCAGGCTGTTCCGGTCGGGAGACGTCGAGGACGGCGACCCCTCCGTTGCTGTCTACGAAGCGGTTGGAGTTCGCTACAAGAAGCCGACTTTCGTCTGAGAAGAGACGAATGCCTACGGGGGCCACGCCGCCGGAAGAGAATCCACGCAGAAAGGCGTGCTCCGGGTCAGAATCGAGCAAATGTGGACTAAAGGTGAGGATTCTGTTGTCACCGCGCGCGGAGACAAAGAGGGTAGACGCATCTTTAGTCTCAATCACGCGCACCGGAGAGCATCCCGCAGCTACCTCGGAAATGATGGCGCTCTGGCCCGAGCCGGCAGCGATGGCCCGCTTCACGTCAACTACAGTAATAAGGCCGTTCGGGCGCGGCGGGGTTCCAATTCGCTGCACGCAGTCTTTCTTAGTCAGCATGGGATTGCTCTGGCCAAAAAAGTGGGACACGCCCTTGGGGGGAAATATCTCCCTCGCGACATAGAGTCGGGTGCCATCGGGGGAGATCGTAAGGCTTGGAACCTTGTTCCCCGCCGGGATATGCCCAATGGTCTGCGCATGGGTGACGCGTCCAGCGGCATCGTAGTGCACCGTGAGGATCCCGACATTGCCTCGTTGCCCTTGGAAGTGCCCATACTCATTGGCGGAGAAAAGATATTTCCCATCCGGGGTGGAGACCACATCATACGTACCCGCACTTTTGCCCTGGGGAGCGAAATAAGGTTTGGCCGTGCCATGGATGGCATCCTGAATATCAACAAAGGCCACGCCAGCATCTCCTACGCCGACGACAAAAGTCTTTCCGTCGGGAAGAAGGGTGATGCCATTGGCACCCTTGCTGCCGAGCCGAACAAGGCCGACAGACTGTAGCTTGCCACCCGTATTGCGGAAAATCTGAAGGCCGGAAACAACACCATGCCTTTTGCCCGCCTCCGAATCTGGGGTGGAGTAGTTGGGTCCGCCTACATTGGTCACAGTGACAAAGATGTACTGGGAATCCGGGGTCGCTAACGCAGCGGTGGGATTCCCAAGGGTGGGATAGGTGGCGATACGTGCTGCCGGAGCCTGTGCGTTTGCGTAATGAAAAAGTCCAAGAAGCAAAACGAGAGAGTGAAGCGATCGCAGGTTGCATCTTGAACTGTAGAACAATCTCATGGTTTCTCCGTTGCGAGAAGGCGTCATTGCGCCGGTTGTACCGCGTCCGGGAAGATGCCCGGCTGTTGCTTTGGCTCGCTCAAATCGATCATTGCCTTCGGCTCGGACAGTGGCTTGCGCGGCAGCATCTTGTCGCGCATGGCGGCGTTGTAGACAAAGATCGCCTCGACCACAGCGGCCTGTTGAAGGTCCCCGGGCTGGAGTTCTTCATACACATCCATGTTCGAGTGGTGGGTCCGCGTCTTGTAATCGAGAGGATCCTGAATGAACTGGAAGCCCGGAATGCCAACCGCGTCAAAAGCCACATGGTCCGTACTTGCGGTGTTGCGCAATGTCAGCGTGGTCACACCCAGGGTCTTGAGCGGAGCTATCCACTGCGCAAAAATCGGCGCGACTGCGGCATTCTCCTGTAAATAGACGCCGCGAATGCGCCCGCCACCGTTGTCCAGATTGAAATAGGCAGAGACCAACTTTTGCTCTGGCTTGATCGTAAGCGGCCCTACCGGTTTGCGCAGCCATCCCGGAAGTTTCATTTGATCCGGAGCCGTGGAGACGGGATAACTGCCAAAGTGGTTCTTGACATAACCGCGCGAGCCGTCCAGTCCTTCCTCCTCGCCGCTCCACAACGCCACCCGGATGGTGCGGCGCGGCTGCACATGCAGGGCCGTAAGAATGCGCATGACTTCCATCGCCACCACAGTTCCAGCCCCATTGTCCGTAGCCCCGGTGCCGGAGATCCAACTATCGAGATGTCCGCCAACCATGACGACCTGGTCTTTCAGATATGGGTCGGTGCCGGGAATTTCTGCAATCGTGTCGTAACCCTGTTCGTGGTCGCCGGTGAACTTCGTCTCCACATCCATCTGGACGCTGACGGGGACGTTTGCCTTCAGCAAGCGGTACATACGTCCGTAGTGCTCAATGGCCATTACAACGACTGGCACCTTCACGCGATGGTCGGCGTTATAGGGCTGGGTGCCCAAGGCCGCGCCGTTATCGTCGAAGAACGTCCCGCCGGAACCACCACCGTCTGGAGCACCACGGCTGGGCACTACAACACCTGCTACGTGTTCATCCGCAAAAAATTGCGCAACTTTGTCGATCAGCTCGCGACGCTTCATCGACGCCTGAATACGCTCCCTGAGATCGGATGCCTGGCCCTTCGGGGCAGGATATTCGGCCAGTGCATCCAGTTGCTGCTGGCTGAAGCGCGTGAAAAGCGGTCCGTCTACCGGCGGCACGGCGCGCACCGGCCCGAACAGCACGATCTTCCCGGCCAGCTTACCTTTATACCGGGCGAAATCCTTCTCATCCTGAATGTTGACCCAGACAGCATCCCCAGTCACCGGACCGTTGGTGGAAGGCGACCACGGCGTGGCCTGCGCGATGAAGACTGCCGTATCGGGCGAGACCATTCTGACCCAGGTATTCAATTGCTGCCAGCCCATACCAAACTCGCCCCAGGATTCCAAATGAGCATTCACGCAGCCCATGGCCGTGAATTGGTCCTGCGTCCACTTGTTGGCCTTCGCCATATTTGGGGAACCGGTCAGTCGCGGGCCGATATCATCGGCCAGCGCACTGGCGTAGCCCATAATGTGCGAGTGGTTGAACCCCTCGTCCATGATGCGCTGGTACATATCAAGGTCGATCTTTTCTGTCGCAGACTGTTCCGTCTGCGAGATCGCAACCGTCGCGGGCTGCGAGCCGTGAGCAACCTGCGTTGATTTCTGATGAGTGTCCTGCGCTGCCAAAGGTAGGCTGACGAGAAGCAGCGCCGACATCCAGGCGCGTGCGCGAGTGCGTGTTTTTCCCATTGGGTTACTCCTCCAAAAACATGACACCTGAAAAAAAACGGCAAGCATGGAAGTCGCTGCGTAGAGTGACGATTTTGAGACAGGAAATAGACGCATGATTTTAAAAAATAGTCGGACAAATTAGAAGCAACGCGTGGTGCTCTGCACGACGAAAGAGTCCTTGAGCGTTCCGCAAGAGATTCGAGATGAATCCCTTGCGAACGCTTGCCCCCGGCTCTAGAAGTAGAGCTTGGCTGCAATCTGGACGGCACGACCAGGTTGAGGGTCACCGGATCCCGGCTGGATCACCGAGGTAATCTGACCGAAGTGCGGACCAGCGCTGAAGTTAGAATTCGGCGGAGCGAAGTTTGCGTGGTTGAAGACGTTGTACGCCTCCAACCGGAGTTGG
>JAJYSL010000014.1 GCA_021793595.1 Acidobacteriota bacterium | reverse complement strand
ACCTGACCTTTGGTGAAGTGAATGACCTGATCCCCGGCGAGGTCAATTCCGCAGACGATCTGGATGACCTGATGACCACCATCGGGACGCAGGGGATTGATCTGCTTGAAGATCAACCCAAGCTGGCTGCCGAACACGACGAACTGGACAGCGAAGACAGCGAAGACGTCGAACTGGATCTGACTCCTGGCGCGATGGAGAAGACCAACGACCCTGTCCGCATGTACCTGCGCGAAATGGGAACGGTTCCGCTGCTGACCCGCGAAGGTGAAGTGGAAATCGCCAAGCGGATTGAACGCGGCCAGATGCGCGTGATGAAAGCCATCTCGCGCTCCTCGATCGTCACCCGCGAAATTATCGCGCTGGGCGAAGATCTGAAGCGCGGCGTACGCAGCATTAAGGAAGTGGTCACCTTCGATGAAGAAGAGCTCACCGAAGAAATTCTGCAGGCACGCACCAAGGTCACAACTACCGCAATTGACACCCTGGTCAAGCACTACAAAAAAGCCCAGCAACTGCGCGAGAAGCTGGAAGGCATCTCCGCCAAGGACAAGGGCAAAGCAAAAGAACATCGTCGCACGCGCTGGGCGATTGGACGCGAGCTGGTGCTGGTTTCCCGCGTCATTCGCGATCTGAAATATACCAACGCGGAACGCAAGCGGCTGCTCGACAAGGTGAACAAGACGGTCGACGCCATGCGCGCGCTGGATCGCCAGATTCGTACCCTGGAACAGAAGCACGAACAGTCGAAAAGCGAGGAAATGCGCAAGGAGTATCGCCGTCAGCAGCGCAATTGCAAGGGCGATCTGGAAAAACTGGAAGTCGAGGCAGGGGTCTCAGTTGCGGAGCTGAAACGCACTCAGCGCGAAATGATCCAGGGCGACATGGATGCCGAGCAGGCCAAGCGCGAACTGATTGAAGCTAACCTGCGCCTGGTGGTCTCGATTGCCAAGAAATATACCAACCGCGGATTACAGTTCCTCGACCTGATTCAGGAAGGCAACATCGGCCTGATGAAGGCGGTCGACAAGTTCGAGTACCGCCGCGGATACAAATTTTCTACCTACGCCACCTGGTGGATTCGCCAGGCGATTACGCGCGCCATTGCGGACCAGGCACGCACCATCCGCATCCCGGTACACATGATTGAAACCATCAACAAGCTGATCCGCACGTCGCGTCAGCTGGTGCAGGAGCTTGGGCGCGAGCCAACCTCGGAAGAGATTGCCAAGCGCATGGATATTCCTGTCGCCAAGGTTCGCAAGGTGTTGAAGATTGCGCAGGAACCGATCTCGCTGGAAACACCGATTGGCGAAGAAGAGGATTCGCACCTGGGAGATTTCATTGAAGATCACCAGGCCGTTTCGCCTTCGGATGCCGTCATCAGCGTCAATCTGAAGGACTATACAGCACAGGTGCTGCGCACCCTGACGCCGCGCGAAGAACGCGTCATCAAGATGCGGTTCGGTCTGGAAGACGGTTCCGAGCACACGCTCGAAGAAGTTGGACAAAGCTTCCAGGTGACCCGCGAGCGCATTCGCCAGATAGAAGCTAAGGCGCTGCGTAAGCTGCGTCATCCTTCGCGTTCGCGTAAATTGCGCGCCTTTCTCGACGGCGTGCGCGAAGCCTGATCTGCTTCATTTCACTACAAGAAAAAAGGCTGCTCTTCCGAGCGGCCTTTTTTATTCCCCAGATAGCGAAGACTTCAGATCACCGTGCGCTTCCCCGCGTTGGCTCATAAGATGTTCCACGTGCACCAAAGCTTTCTGTGCGATGTCGGGGTCGTCTCCGAATCCATCCAGCCAATGCACGTCGGACTCGCGTCGAAACCAAGTTGCCTGCCGCTTGGCATAGTTGCGGTGCCCTTGCTGCGTCGAACTAATTGCATCCTGCATGGAAAGGTCTCCGCGCAGCAGCATTCCGGCCTGCTTGTATCCCAGGGACAAAAGCGGACGGCTATCCTGGCCGTAACGGGCCAGCAAATGTTCCGTCTCCTCAACCAATCCGTCGGAAAACATCGCCGCCGCCCGCTGATTGATACGCGCGTACAGGGCGGCTCGCGGTGGGTCGAGCCCCAGTCTCAGGATCCGAAAGCCCTGCAGCGGATCGCGCCCAGCTTCCCACAGCGTCGACATTCGTTGCTGAGAAGCCAAGGTCACCTCGATCGCACGCACCAGCTTGGGCGCGTCGTTGGGATGAATGCGTGACGCCGAGACAGGATCCAGCCGCTGCAAAATTCGCGCCAGATACCTGCTGCCGCGCTCCTGCTCCATTTCGCGCAGCCGCACACGCAGCCCCTCAAATCGCGTTGGCCCCGGAAACAACCCGTCGATCAGCGCTCGCAGATAAAGACCAGTTCCGCCGGCAACAATGGGCAGCTTTCCGCGGGATTTAATGCCGGCAAGACTGGCGCGCGCGTCGCGAGCATAATCCCCAGCCGTGTATGGCTGGTTCGGCCAGACCGTGTCCAGCATGTGATGGGGAACCAGGGCACGCTGTTCCTGCGAAGGCTTCGCGGCGCCAATTTCCAGTTCGCGATAGACGGCCACCGAGTCGCAGCTGACGACTTCGCCTGAAAATCGCAGTGCCAGTTGGATCGCAAGCGAGGTTTTCCCGCTCGCAGTCGCTCCGTGCAACACCACAAGCGGATAGCTGCAATTTTTCAACTTGCTTTGTAGATTTGCGCCGTCCATCGTTCCGCGCAAACTTCCTCTGTCAAAATTCCCACACTGATTCCACGTCCGGCAGGCAAGGGAAGGGCTACCACAGGTTCCACCATCGGGCCAGAACGACGGCATGCCACCCAGCGCGAATCGCGCTTAACAGAATCACCGCCAGCGCGATCCATACCAAGCCCATCGCCTGGCGACGTCGCAGCGCGGCTTCTTCTGGAGCGATCATTGCCGGGTGTATTGTCCGGTTTGTTCGTTATAGAGGAAGTAAAAACGCAAGGCCAGGTACGGTCCCTTGAACTGCTTCGGCAACGGCGGAAACGGTCCTGCTCCGGTGATTCCGCCCCACGCGGCGCGATCGAGAGATACATCTCCCGACGGCCGAACCAACTGCATCTGTTTGATGCTGCCATCGGGCATAATCATGAATTGAATCGCCACCGTGCCTTGCTTCAACAGAGGCGGACGGGCTGCCTCGGGGATCAGCAAATCCCAGCTGGACTGCGTCATCTGTACCACCTGATGAAGATAGGGCCCGAAATCAACCCCCATCGTGTCGCTTAAAACTTCCACTCCAGACGCGACACCTGGATGCGCGATCGGCGCATTCTCGCCATTATCCCCACCATCGCCATTGGAGCGCGCCGCATTGCGTTCCGCCTGTCGAATCAGGTCGCCGACAGACATGTTGGGCTGGCTCGTTGCTTGATTTTTAGCCGTCATCGCTTGCTGGCGCGGGGTCTCCTGCCGCTGCATCGCGGACTGGGTTGCACTCGGCGCGGACGGAAGCGATTGCACAGGACGATGCTCCGGCGGAGCAGGCGGTGTAGCACGGGCCTGTTCTCGCTGCGGGGTCCGCTGCTGCGGGCGAGCGGCCGGCTGCTGCGGCTGTTGCGCTCTTTGCTGGGGCTGCGGCGGTGGCGAGGGTCGACCCGCACGTCGCATGGCCTGCAACTGCTCGATCGTTTTTTGGTCCTGCGTCGGATTCTTCGTTTGCGCAGTATGATTCTGATCCGAAATTATGTTGGTGGGCCTTGGCGGCGGTTTCTTGATCAGATCCGGCGGCATATCCAGATACACGTTCTCTGGAGCCTTTTCCTTTATCAATGGCATGGTGTTGACCACTGTGGCGGGTCGAAATATCTTCAGCTTCGGACCGTAGAAAATCCACCAGAAAACAAGGAGATGGAAGATGAGGGAAACCCAAATGGCCTCCCGCACGCGGGCGGACAACCGCTCCCCCTCCAGAGCGTCGATAACATCGAGCAACTCATGAGGTGAGTGAGATTCGTAACGTGTCCGCAAACGATCGAACTTGGGTTCGATTGGCTTCTCTGGCGGACTCGGGGGTGTTTCGATTGCGGCCATCAAAAGTAGACGACACTGATCCTACTGTAGTTTGCCTGCGACTTGCCAGTATCGACATTGCGTCCTCCGTCCATTGTCTCATTCTTTGGCGCTTTCGCGTCCCGTCAAACGTCTATTCTTGCGCCAAAAATTGATCTTTGGAGGGTAAAATCGCAGCTGTGAAGGCTCTCGTCATTACCGTCAGCGACTCGTGTTTTCAAGGGCTTCGGGTCGACCGCTCCGGCCCGAAAGTCGTGTCTCGCCTGCAGCAAGCCGGTTTCTCGATTGAACAGAACACCGTCGTTCCCGATGACGCAACCCTGATTGCAGCCGAAATTCGCAGGCAAGCCGCCCGCGCGCCACTGGTGGTCACGACAGGCGGCACCGGTATCGCGCTCCGCGACGTCACACCGGAAGCAACTCGGCAGGTCTGCGACCGCATACTCGACGGATTTGGCGAGCACATGCGTCGTGAAGGGTTGAAGGAGACTCTGCTTGCCCCCATGAGTCGCGCCATCTCAGGAACCCTCGGCACTACGCTGGTCGTAAATGTTCCGGGGAGTCCACGGGCCGCCGTCACATCGCTGGAGGCGGTGCTCCCGCTTATCCAACACGCGCTGGCGCTCTTGTCCGGGGATACAGAACACCTGGAGCCCGGCCATGCATCCGAAAATAAATAGAAACTACGCCAGACGTAGTTTCGGACGCCGCGGAAAGTCCCTGTACGATAAATAGACGCCCCTTTTTGAGACTTTTCTTAAATAGCCAATGATACACAAACTCTGGTCGCATCTTCTCCACTGGAAAATGGCGCTGTTGCTGTTCCTCAAGCCCCTGGGCTTCCTGGGCGTGGGCGTGCTTGCGGTCATCGATTCCAGCTCGATCGCCATTCCCATGGACTTGATCATTGCAGGGTATGTGTGGAGCAATCGAGGCTACTTCTGGATCTATGCCATCATGGGCGCGCTCGGTTCCGCAATAGGAGCGCTGGTGCCGTTTTACATTGGCCGCACCGGCGGCGAGTATGTGCTGCTGAAGCGGACTTCGCAGGCAAAGTATGACAAGATGCGGGCGCGTTTTGACCGCCATCACTGGCTGGCCGTGCTGGTACCGGCGGCCATGCCTCCGCCATTTCCCTTCAAATTGTTCGCTTTTGGAGCGGGTGTTTTTGAGATGCGCGTGGTCCCGTACATGGTCGCCGTGTTTGCTGGCCGGGCGGTGCACTACCTCGTGTTAGCCATCTTGGTCGTCTACTTCGGACCGGAAATTTTAACTTGGATGGGGCTGCATTCCATATTGCTCCTCACTCTGTTTTCGCTTGCGGTCACGGCGTTCCTGCTCTATGAAATATTTCGCCGACGCCGCAATCGGGCCCGCAAAACAGCCTCTGATATCGAAGCAGAATAGTTCGACAATTCAGTGTTCTAGGGATTTTTGCCGATCGTCACACCGGCGCTCCCCGCAACTTTAGGACTTCTCGCCTTCATTACCGGCGTGTTAAGCGAACCGGTAATCCATACGCCCAAGGGTTGCATCTGCAAATCGAGCACGCGCGAAAATGTCACCGTTCCCAACAGTGACTGAATTGCTGGAGAAACAGTCTGCCTCTGCCCTGTCTGGCTGGCAAGCGTCAATTGGCCAAATTCCAGCGTGAGTTTCTCGTCGCGGAGGTGACCCACGGCCCGCAGACGCTGGAATCGTGTGATGCCGGGCAGAGCGTTCCTCGCCCCTGCGGAATCCTCGATCGCCGTGGCAGAAGTCGACGACGGCATTGAAGCGGCCAGCGTGCCGCCACGCCAATCAATGGCAAAATTGCCGGACGCATTGTGCGCCAGATCGCCCGTCGACCATCCATGAGTCTTTAAACGAATCTCAACGGTCGCGGTCCCGCGACCCCACTTCTCATGCCAGATCGCAGCGACTAAATTCGGTTGGATATTTCCCAGCGCCACTCGCAGGGTGTAGGTGGGCGCGCCGTCTCCCCATTGTGCGGAACCCGCTCCTGACTGCATTGCGGCCACTGGATCCATAGTATTTGCCGGCAATGCTTTGCTGGCGGCTTTGCCGTGCCAGATGCTCTCGCTCGCGTCATCCGGAAGTCCAGACAAGGTGCCCCCGAATACCTTGCCGGAGATCGCAACCAGATCCGCTCGATGCCCCTGAAGATGGAGCCGCAAAGAAGCATTCTTCAACGACAGCTTGCCCACCGAAAGCATATCGGCTTTGAAGGTCCCGTTAATCTCCGGCAATTGCGGTGTCCCCGCTGCCCATGGATTTAGCTGCTCCAGCAATCCAGACCCGGCGATAGTGCGGCGAAAAACTCCCTGCAGTCGATCGACATTCAAATTCGCCGTATGCAGCGTAAATGTGCGTGCGCAGGGTGGCCGCAAAGCCGGACAGGATATGTTCCAGCGAATACTTCCGTCGAAAGGAATGTGCGAGTACGTTCCCGTCAATCCATTCCATTCCACAGCAGTGTCGGTCAGATTCACCTGGCCGCCTGCAATTTGGATTGCGCCTGGGAACGAGCTGAGTTGAACGGTCGCATTGTGAATTTGAACCGTACCCTGCCACTGCGACGAAACAAACCACGGAACCGGCTGCGCGGAAGGATTCGGTGCGTTGCTGGGAACGGGTTCCACTAAAACGGTCGGATTGGCTTGCGGTAGCCAGTTCGATCGCAGAATCAGCGCCATCTGCGCAGTGCCGCGGATGGAATGGATTCCGCCGGACAGGACGGGCGAATGCATCGCGCGCGCCATCTGACTCAAATCCCTCAGGTCCGCAAGCCCGTCCATGTAAAGCGTAAGACCGGTAGAGGTAAGCGTGCCAGTCAACGTCGCCGAACTTGCCCCTCCCAGCGAAGCATGCGCGGTTGCCAGGTCCCAGGTTCCGCGCGCCGACTGCTTGACGGAAGTGGAGTGATTTCGATGCGCGGTTGTCTGGGCCCCCCACGGACCAGAACCTTTGGCTGAACCAACCGCACCGTCAAGATTGGAGATCAGCAGCGGCGAAAGATGCACCGCCTCTTCAACATGCGACAAGTGCAGCGTCAGCGGAGTGGTGCGTAACTCTCCCGAGCAGGCATGTAGCGTATCGAAACCACGCCATTCACACTTCGCGCTTCCACTTACTTCTCCGGACGCGGTTGTATCCGCGGCAACACCTGGATGCACGTGACGCAAAAAATCGAGAAAAAAACCGGCGGAAACCTGCTGCAGCGTCACTATAAAGACCGCGGCGCCATCCGACTGAGATGGCTCAGCCGCGCCAGGCTCGCTCGGACGCGATGGGGAGTTTGACTCGCCCGTCACCGATTTCACCAGCAAATGGCCACCACCTATCGGTGCGTCGCAATCGAGTTGACCCATGCGCCGATCCACGTGCACATATTGGCCCGCGCAATGTGCCGACAGGTCAATCTCCGACGGCGGAATGAACTCGGCGCGACGAAATTCCTCGACCCGCACATCCGACGTCAGGCGAGCTTTGCCCAAGGTTCCCTGTGCATTTGCGGTCCAGTCCACCGTGCCTCGCCAGCCACTGTCTTCGCCATGCAATAATCGGCTAATTTCTCCCAGTTGGCCGCGCCGCCATTCCAGACTGGCTCGAACCGGCGAATCCATCAGTACTCCGGTTGTCTTGACGGAGGCTTCACCCAGGATTTGCCCCGCATCTCCCGGCGGAAGATCTGTACGGACTGGACGTGCCTTGATCCGAACGTGCCACTCATTTCCCGATTCATTCCACAATGCAAGCTGGGCTCCTTCCAATGAAAATGGGAGTTTCTCCGCACCGCGCTTGAAGTTGATACGAGCATCCGTGGCTTCCACATAGGGGAACGGCGGCGGACTCGTAGAAGAAGATGCCCCGGAGGTCGAGTTCCCCGACAAACGGAGAAGCGAGGAATTGGTGATCAGAGATTCAAAGTTCCATTCGCCTTTGCTGTCGCGAGCAAGATTGACGCTGGGCGCATCGAGGTGCAGACTGGCAATCTCGACCCGGCGGTGCCATAGGGTGCTGGCACGCAGGCTGGCGGTTACGGTTTCGGCTGTAATAACGGGCTCCGCGCCGTATTCCGGCCACTCCGCTACTGTCAGATGATGCAACACAAACGCGGGACGGGGAAACAGGGTCAGCTCGACCGAGTTGGCGTAGACAGGCCGATCCAGGCCGGCACTGATCGACTGCAAAATACTGTGCCGGAATCGATTGATGTTGACGAGCGGAGGCACCACAATCGCAAGCACCAGTAACGCAACTCCCGCCAGGAAGTAGATTCTCGGACGGCTGATGTTCTCCGCTGGCGTGCCGGGATTTCTCATGAAGGCGTCTGCGAAATCATTGAATGCGATGGAAGGTTCGCCGCCACCGTGTTTGGTCGAAAAAGTGAAGCACGACGTGTCCCATAAAGCTCAGGTGATCCGCCAGCGACGTCCTGTTCACCTGGTCTTCTGATGTGATGAACGACCAGTACACGAACAGTGGTCGACCCAGGATGTTTTGCCGCGGCACAAAGCCCCAGTAGCGGCTATCGAGCGATACCATGCGATTATCGCCCATCGCAAAATAATCTCCGGGTGGTACGACCAGGTTGCCGTTCTGAATATGACTGGGCAGATCGACCGACCACGTTGCTGTCACGTCGGAGTCAGGCGGCGGCGGTACCGCGGGAAAATCGTCACGGTATGGATAGTAGGCATCGTTTGAGTTGCCGTCGTCCGAAGGCAAGGTTGCATATGGCATGTTTTGCGGTTTGCCATTTAAGTACACGATGCCGTGCTCCAGGTGGAGTCGATCGCCCGGAATTCCAACCACTCGCTTCACCAGAAACAGCTTCGGTTCGCCGGGTTTGTAGAACACGATGATGTCGCCGCGGCGAATGTTGCGGTAACAGATAAAGGGCGCCCAACGGGCCGGAGGGGCGAATGTGATCCGGTCGACCAGCACATGGTCGCCAATCAGCAGCGTCTTCTCCATCGAAGAAGATGGGATCTCGAAATTCTGAAAAACGAACGTGATGATGAACAGGCCCACCACCAGAACCGTGCAGATGGAGGCGAAAAACTCGAATGGAGTTTCTGATTGCTGCGGGGTGGGTGCGTCTTGCGCGAGTTGCTGACCGGCCAAAGGTTTCTCCGATTTCGAGTGGCTAATGAATTACATGAAATATGCGGCTCCAGCGAACTGCCCCGGCCAATCCGTTCCACCATCCGCGTTCGTGGGCCAGTCTATCACTCGTAAGTCCAGTGATTTCCGATCTGCTGGCGGTGACAACTGAGAAGTACACCAGAAACGGTTCGCCCACGATATTTTGGCGCGGAACCAGTCCCCAGTAGCGACTATCCAGGCTGTCATTTCTATTATCGCCCAGGACAAAATATTGTCCTGCCGGAATGTCCAGTTGCCCTTGACGGACGTTCCGTTGCATCTCCATCCACCAACGGCTGCTCACACCGGGATCGGTATACGTCGGAGTGGGAAATTCGTCGCGAAACTGATTTGCATAGCTCGGAATGTAGAGCGCAAACGGCTCCCGCTGCAGCCCGCCATCGAGATAGACCAAGCCATGGTGCAGGTGGAGTTGATCCCCCGGCACTCCAATCACTCGCTTGACCAGGTACATGGAAGCGTCAATCGGATAGTGAAACACGACAATGTCGTCGCGCTTGACGGGTTCATAGGCCAGCAGCGGCTTCCAGGGACCGGGATTCGCAAAAACCACTTTGTTCACCAGAAGAAAATCGCCAATCAATAACGTCTCTTCCATCGATCCTGACGGAATCCGGTAGGGTTGTGCGATAAATGTCAGCACGAACAACGCACCCACCAGAAACGTCAGCGTGGTCTGAATCAGGATGAGCACTTCATGATGATGCTGAATCCGCGGCGGAGCGGGAGCAGGAGGAAGCGGCGGCTCCGCAGAAGAAACTGTCGCCGAAACGATACTCATGGCTGGGTCGGTTTCGCCGGTCATCTCCTCTTCCCCGTTACCCTTTTTTCCCCAACATCTTTTTCCGCTACCAAATCTTCCACAGAAGGCGACGGCTCGGCTGCCTGGAACGAACGCAGATGCTGTAGCGCCAACCGCGCCGCCTCCTGTTCCGCGTGTTTTTTGCGTGTGCCGGTGGCCGAGGCTAGCGTCGTTTCAATTGAAGCGGGATCCAGAAATTTAACTTCCACCACGAAACTCTTCCTGTGATCTGGACCGGTTTCCGATGTCAGCTGATAACGCGGCTGACCTAACCCGTGCGCCTGCGAATATTCCTGCAACATGGACTTATAATCGCCGACCTCTCCGGCCCGTGCCGCCTCCACCACTGACTCCAGCGTTTTATCCAGCAACCAGGTGCGCACCAGCCGCACCGCCGCCTCCATCCCGCCATCCAGGTAGACAGCGGCAATTACCGATTCCACCGCATTGGCCAGGATCGCCGGCTTTTTTCGTCCGCCGCTTTTTTCTTCCCCTTTACCGAGCCGCAAAAATTCTCCCAGGCCAATCGACTCCGCTACACTCGCCAAATGCGGACGGCTCACAAACTGCGACCGCAAGCGGGTCCACGCCCCTTCACTGAATTCCGGATACACACGGAATAGATGCTCCGTCACCACCAGCCCCAACACGGCATCGCCAAGGAATTCCAGCTGTTCGTTGTCCCCCCTCGGGTTCTGCCTGGTTTGCTCTTCATAGGCAACCGAACTGTGCGTCAATGCAAGATCCAACAACGCAGGATCGTGAAACTGGTATCCCAACAATTGTTGCAGCCTCTCCAGCCCGCCGCGGCGGGTAACACGACCCGCAGGAAGAACGGCCGGATCGTCAGCGCTCCTGGGGGATCCAGATCGCTTTGTCGGAGAGGCGGATCGGTGGTTGGACAAGTCCGTTTCGTCTCCTCAGGTGAATACAGAGATCAGTGTAGTGCGTTCTTGTGCGGGCACTTGATATTTGCGGAGGGTTTCCGCTTTTTGTCCATCATCACCGCAAGAAATGCCCTGCCGCATTGAGTCGCGCAAAAGTGATGGCATCGACCAGCCCGATGAATCCGTCGCTTTAGTGCGACGCGTCTGTTGCGCCTCCACTGGAGTCGTCTTGTCCATGCGGGCCTTGCGCCGCCTGCGGAGGTGCAAAGGGCGCCTTCAGCCCGGCTTCAGCCGCGCGGCTAGTATCCTGTCGTCCATCTCGAGACTGCATCGCCGCCTGATATTCCGCAACCGCCGCAGTCCGATCTCCCTGCATGTCATCGAGACGACCCAGATAAATATGCGACCAGGCAATTGTGCGTAGATCGTGAGATACCTTGATCGCTTTGTTGAAATCCTGCACCGCCGTATCCATCTTCCCACCCATAATATTGGCCCGCGCCAAGATGAAGTAGGCTCGGCCTGGATCACTGGTGTGCTGGTCAAGAGCCTTTTGCGCCAGCACGATCGCTCCCGCTGTATCCCCGCCGATCAGCTTGGTTTCCGCGTTATCCAGATCCGCCGATTGCGGAGCTACCGGCGTTTCCACATTCTGGTCGGTATGGGAGGCAAACACGATGTCCTGTACGCGGTGCTTTTCAATGTCCACGTTCATACCGTAGATCATGATGCCGACCATCTCCGGCAGCGATCTCGGACTTTCGTCAAATCCCCGCAACTGATCGTAAAAATATCGCGTCAGGATAAAACCCTGAATCATGTCGTTGTGGACCGTGTCATTGCGCACTTGCGCCACAGCATGTTCATAGTCGTTCTCTTGTTTGTTGACGGCTGCCAATTGGCTGCGATCCACGTGCGCGGGAATTTTGTAGACTGGAACGCCGGTATCCATTGAGCGCGCTTCAATCGCACGAATCATGCACTCCGTGACCAGGGTGAGAACGTCGCTCTTGTAGATGTAGGGCAACGGAGAGGGCTGCACCAGCGCCAGAATCGACCGCAACTGATTGATGGAGCTCGACCGGGCATAGATCAGCGGTTCCAGGATGAAGCGCAGATAGGTGTGCTTCACCGGCTTCATATCGATCTTGCCATTCGTTGGAGAAACCACCACAATGTAATCGCCGCCGTACACCCGTGCATTCTCTTCCCCGGGCGCGAACATCGGATCCATGATGACCAGAAAGCGCCGATTACCGCTGGTCACGGGAGGTTGCTTCAGATATAGATCCGTCTGAATCAGCATCCGATTCATCGCTGTGCGAATCTTACTGGCCAGCGCCTCATAGGCTGGATGGTTCAACACCCAAATTACGTGCAGATCCACAGCCTGAGAAAAATTTCGCAGCGGAGAAGCCAGCCCCACCAGCGTCGCCGCGTCCGGAGGCAAATCCGAGGCACCGACATTCGTCGTCAACGAGGGCGGCGGCGTCAGATACAGGGCCAGCGAAATATAGGCGGCCAGATTGATCGAGACGCCGTTCATGGTGTGGCTGTGAATAAAGCTGCAGAGCCGGTCCCGGCTGTCACGGGCGGCCGCGGACTGCTCCAGCGCCTGGTCAATGTCGTCGCGTACCTTCTGCCGCAGGGGATCGGAAATCGACAACCCTTCGTTATAACCGCAAGTATTCAGCGCCGCCATCACATCGAACATCGCTTCGGAAATTTCTAAAGAAATGGCCGGTCCGGTCGGATCAATGGCGGCTGGAACTGCCGCGAGCGCAGCCACATTGGGCCGCGGAGACACATCCGCCTCTGGAAGCGGAACCGCTTCGCCCGACTCGGTGCGGCTCGAGGATGAAACTCCCGACTGCTTCGGGGACCTTGGCGACGACAATTCCTGCGAAGGAGACGCCGGAGTAGAAGAATCCTGAGAAGAGGAGGTCTGCCCCCACATTGTGCCTGCGAATGCCGACAATGCCAGCGAAAGGCTGAGAGCACCCAACAAAATCCGAAAGCTGAAACCGACTGCGCGTTTAGACTGCATTGGCCACTTCTTAAAACGCTTTCCGTGGAGAACCAACTTCAGTCTATGCATCCGCCGGAGGCGTGGTCAAACGATGAAATATTGCGGAATCATGCGCGCAAATATCCTTGCAAAGGCACGGTTTGCCGTGCAGCCTGTCTCAGCCTTCTCGCAACACCCGGTCGAGCGCAATCTTCTCCGCCATTAATTCTTGCACCGTAGCGGTATCGTTGCGCAGTTCTGCCTCTGCCAGGGAACGACGCAAGTCTCTCTGGCGCTGTTCCAGCCGGCTATGGCGCAGGGAGCGAAACGCGTCTTCCACTTGCTCCGGCTGAATTTCCTGGTTTCCATGCATCAACGCCGCCGCCAGCAGATGCCGGCTGGCCTCATCTGGAGCCAGGTCGAACGGATTTGAAATGGATTCCGCCTCCACAAACGCAGACAACAGCGACGAGGCCGACAACCCTTCGTAAAGAGAGGGCTCCTCCGACATGAGCTGCTTTGCCCGCTCCCGCGCTGGGTGATCGGCAGGCAAAATCAACGCGCGCACTAACAATTTTTCCGCTTCGCTCCATCCCGCCGCTGTCGAAACATTGGATCGAACATCGGTGCGGCGGGCAAAGGCCGCCTGCTTCAACTCCTGTCGCAGCAAGGCCGAATCGATGGCAAGTTTTTGCGCCGCATCTGCTGCAAACTCATCCCGCGCAATGCGACTGGGAATATGTTGCATGTGTGGCAACAGAAAATTCAGCGCTTTCACTTTCGCATCCGGTGTGACCGGAGGAAACAGCGTGCGTGCCCGCTCAATCAAATAATCACTGTGCCGACGCGCTCCGCGCAATGCAGCAATGTAGGCCGGGGTTCCCCGCTCGCGCACGTAGCGATCGGGATCCAGCCCGCCCTCCAGCGTCACCACCTTGACGCTGAAACCCTCTTCAATCAGCAGCGCGATCGACTTCTCCGCGGCGTTGGCGCCGGCAGTGTCCGGATCGAAGTTCACCACCACCTGCCGCGTATGCCGGCCCAGCAGCCGCACCTGCGCCTCGGTGAAGGCTGTTCCACTGGTGGCCAGCACATTCGTGATGCCAGCCATGTAAACGGAGATGCAGTCCATTTGCCCTTCCACCAGCAGCGCAAATTCAAATTGTCGGATCGCCTGCTTTGCCTTGTCGAGGTTGAAAAGCACGTGACCCTTCGTATACAGCGGTGTCTCCGGCGAGTTCAAATACTTCGGCCCCGTCTTCTCATCGTTGTCGAGCGCCCGCGCCGTAAAAGCAATGACCCGACCCGCTTCATTGCGAATCGGGAATGTGATCCGCTTGCGAAAGCGCGCATACATCGTTCCGCTGCCGCCATCGGCCTGCTCCTTCGAAGAAAAAAGTCCACTGCCGCGCAACACTTCCGCATCGAAGGCTGACTGAAAGCGGTCGCGCATCGCCGTGTAGGAATCCGGTGCATAGCCGATGCGAAAGGCCGTGATCGCTTCTGCCGTCAAGCCTCGTCCCGTCAGATATTCGCGGGCCCGCGCCGCTTCCGGGCTCTGCAACTGTTCCTCAAAATAGCGGCAGGCCTGATCGTGAATTTCCAGCAGCTTGGATCGCAACTTGGAGGCCTGCGCCTCCTCCGGCGAGGAGAATTCTCGTTTCGGCAGCGGAATTCCGCATTTCTGCGCAACAGTTCGCACCGCCTCCGGGAAACTCACGTTCTCTATCTTTTGTACAAAGGTAAATACATCGCCGGACTGTCCGCAGCCGAAGCAGTGGTAGAACTGCTGCGCGGCCTGAACGTTGAACGATGGCGTCTTCTCTTTATGGAATGGGCACAGCCCCTTGAAGCTTTGCGCGCCCCCCTTGGTCAGGCGCACGTACTCGCCGATGATGCGAACGATATCGGCCTGCTGCTTAACGGATTGGGCGAAACCATCGGCCATGGCGTGGAAAGGTCAGTGTACGGCAAAAAACTTGAGCAGAATGGGTGGCGCCATTGTGGGAGCCGCCGGTTGATTCTCCGGGCCCCACAAGTCAGCTCGCGAGCAGCGAAAATCGGTCAACAAGACTTCTCCATGCGAACCACCGGCAACCTCGCGCCATTGTCCAGCGGCACCGTCATGGTTTCGACTTTTCGATATCCGCGCCGCAAATATACGGGAACGCCGGTCAACGTTGCACCCATCTCCAATCGCCGAAATCCAGCGGCTATGGCAGCATCCTCCGCCGCCTTCAGCAGGATGCTTCCGATACCGCGACGCGCCCATTGCGGAGCAACAAAGATCGCGCGAATCTTTGCGGCATCGCGCGACGGGTCCATCAAAGTATTCTCACGCACAGCATGATGATCGCCGCCGCACAGCGTCTTCCGCTGGCTCCAGCCTCCACAGCCCACCATCTCGCCATCCTCTTCTACCGCAAAACATGTCCCGTCCTCGATGATTTGGGTATCCACCGTAAACAGGGTTCGCAACGCTGCGTCGATTTGTTCCGTGCTGTAATCCTGCGCCTGCAGTCCGCGCACAGAGGCATCAATCAGCTTCTCAATGGCGGGAATATCGGCGGCGACGGCTTTGCGGAGACAGTACGGCATGGGCACTCCATTGCAGCGGTTGCAGTGATTATAAATTTCTCCATCCAGGTGTAATCGCAAGATCGGTTCCTAGCCCAGGTGACTGCCCGTCGCACGCGTCGCTACCAGCAATGCTCTAAGATAAGCGCGTGCAGCCTCTTCTCCGCGTTGACCATCTGTGCATCACGTTTTCCTCCGATGCGGGGCGACACACGGCTGTCGATGACCTGAGTTTCACCATCGATCCGGGCGAGTCGCTGGCGTTGGTAGGAGAGTCTGGTTCAGGAAAATCTGTCACCGCGCTGGCCGTGTTGCGCCTGCTCGACCCTCGCGCCCAGGTCGCAGGAAGCATCTGGTTTCGACAGGACAACTGGCTGCAGCTTCCAGAGCAAGACATGGTCGCCCGCCGCGGTCGCGATGCCGCTATGGTGTTTCAAGAGCCGATGACGGCGCTGAATCCGGTCATGTCGATTGGCAAACAAATCGCCGAAGCCATTCGCGTCCATCAACGCGACCTCTCAAGAAGCGCGGTGCGTCAGCGCGTCATCGAGGCCCTTGAATCCGTTTCGATTCCGGAACCTCATCTGCGAATTGATGAGTATCCCCATCAATTCTCCGGCGGCCAACGGCAACGCATCCTCATCGCGATGGCTCTTGTAAATCGCCCCAGCCTGCTGATCGCCGACGAACCCACCACCGCGCTGGATGTCACCGTGCAAGCCCAGATTCTAGATCTGCTACGGGAGTTAAAGCAGCGCTCCAATGCGGCATTGCTCTTTATTTCGCATGATCTTTCCGTAGTCGCTCAGATTGCGCAACGCATCGCCGTCATGCGTAAGGGCAAGATTGTAGAAATCGCCGCCTGTGCCCAGCTATTCTCAAACCCGCAGCATCCCTACACCCGCAGTTTGCTGGCCGCCGTCCCAACCATGCAGAGCCGTCGCGATAGGCCACTGGCTGCGACAGGAAATCCAGTCGCAGCGATGGAAGGCCCTCTGGTCGAAATTGCCAGCGGCCACTGGACCCGGGTTGCGGACTAGGTGGTCAGGACGGCAAACGGTATGGAAAATGAAATCGAACTCAGCAAAGAAGAATCCTGGCCTGCAAACCTGAGTACTACTTCAATCCACGAAAGCGGGAATCGGGGGGGTGCCGGCGTCGACCTGCGCTATGTTGAAAATGCTGTTCAGTATTTGCTGTTTGCGGGATTGAATTTTGGACGCGGTTTACCGTGGATGTACGCAGCCACGTCATACGCATCCTGCGGCGACAGCGAGCCCGGCTGGGTCGGCGGCATCGCCTTGACAAGGAACGCTGCCATCTTCGGAATCTTGTTCATCCCAGCGCCGTCGTTGTATGAGTCGGAGCCCCAAAGCGGTGGGAACGCAGCCGGCACCCCCGCACCATTGTCTTGATGACAAGCGGCACACCGCTGTTTGTAAACGACCGCCCCGCGATCTGGATGGCCTGTGAGCGAGGGTACTTTCACCAGTCCCCGTCCAGCGAGCGTCTCTTGCTTGGAAACGCCTTGAGAGATCCATTCGATATAGGCAATCAATGCGTTCATCTCTGGGCTGTCCAGTGCGGGAGCGGTACCGTTTTCGCTGCGGACAAAACACTCCTGCACGCGCTCGCCGAAATGAATCACGCGGCCTGCCCGCTGGCTATACAGGGGAAACAATGCGGGAATGCCGGTCAATGGCGCTGCTTTGGGCTCCGTACCTCCCTGGAGGTGGCAATCATTACAGCTCAGTCGGTTGCCGACATAGGCTTTGGCGTGGATCGGTGTCTGGTCGAAAATCTGCTTACCCTGGCGGATCAGGTCGCCTTGTTTTCCCGCTGGAACAGTTGCCAGGTCTGGCCGCCGCACAGCATTCCCTAAGCCTCCTGCCAGGACGGCACCCAGCGCCATCGACAGCAATGCAATGCGAAGTTTCATTTTGTCTTTCCCGTGACAGATTGGAAGCCGTAGTCGCGATAAATTTTCTGCGCTTGGGGTGAGGTAAGGTACTGTACCCATGCGCGTGCAGCGGATGCGTGGGGTGCGTTCTTCAACACTCCTGCGGCATAGATAGCAGTGCTGTTTTGCGCCGCCGGAATAGCAACCCCCGCGATTGGGTTGTGGATCATCTCCTGAAAGCGCACTTCAGAGGCCCACGTCACACCGGCGTCTGACTCTCCCTGCATGATCCGCATCGGCGTTTGCCGGTGATGGACATGTGTCAAATAGGTTGTTCCTTTGGAGACGTTGCTGACATATACGGTCTGGTAGAGCGCCTCGCCGCCCGCTTTCCGCAATGCGGCAGCAATCTGACGCGACACACCTTCCCACTCGGGGTTGGGCATGGAGAGCCGCAGATTGGCTTGTCCGAGATCTTTGAGCCCGGCTATGTGCTTTGGATTTCCGGCTGCCACCATAATGGCCAGGTCGTTGGTGGCGTAGCGAACCGATTGCTCCACCTGTCCCTGT
Organism: Acidobacteriota bacterium; assembly: GCA_021793595.1. The sequence continues at coordinate 22,129 of JAJYSL010000014.1, read as the reverse complement.
CGTGCCATTTCATCGACCACGCGGGCCCCCGCTTCATACACATCCGGCGTCACCTGCAGGGTCAGGTTGCCCAGGGTCAAGGTGTTGTCGTGGGCCATCTGTCGACGCAAAATCCCAGGCGGCAGGGTCTCGTAGAAGATGTGTCCGTGCACTTCAGGATGCTCTGCTTCAAATCCAGCGATGAGCCTGGGCAACACAAAAAACTGGTTGCCTCCGATGAATAAAACCAGCTTTGCATCGGCGGGATTGCCATGTAGATCGGGCACATTGTCGATCGAGTCCACTGGAAATACATAGCCTTTGGCGCTTGCCGGATCGTTGTGTCCTGCACTCCATGGAGGAGCCGTCTGCGCCCGCGCTACAGCCGCCACAAAAAACGTGGCCATGAGACCCAGTACTATCGTCGAACTTTTCTTCTGCATCATTCTGCCTTTCACTTTCCTTTAGACCGTGATGTAGGAATAGTGGCCTTCGCATTGCAAAACCGCGATCGCAGCCACCATAGAGGCAACCACCAGGACGCCAGGAAGAGTATGCGCCTGCCAGTCCTTCACCACCTCATCCCGCGTCTGCGAAAGACCCAGACGCTGAATGACAACCTTGGATTGTTCTTCGCTGGCCGTGTGACAACTCAGGAAGCGCACGCCACGAGACTGCAGCACTTCAACGCTGGTACTTTGAACCATCGATTCTTCGTTCTCCGGGTCCTGCGATGCGAAGTGCGGCATCTGAGCCGAATAAAAAATGTTGCGTGTGGCAGGCTTTCCCGTCTTGGGATCGTCCACCTTGAGCCACTCGCCAACGCGGTATTTCTCCCAGACGTAATCGTCGAAGTTCACCAGGTTCGCTGGACCGTGCAGCGCGGCCAGTACCTGAATCTGATCCATGGGATATCCGAAGCCGAAGTGAAATCCATTCAATGAGTTCTTAATGTTATTCAAAAACTTCCCGCCACCGATGGAGGTGACATCATAGACCTGCCGAGCGCGCGCCTTCGAATCCAAAAGATGACGAAACTCCGCCAGCTTCCAGTCGTCGGTGTTGTCGACAAGTTGCGCATGCAGGGGAGTGGATGCTGCGGTAAGTGCCGCCAAGCCCGTGGCAGCCGCAGCGGCTGCGCCAAACAAATTGCGTCGCGTAAGATTTGTCATGATGATTCCTCCAGATTGGCGAATGTACCCACGATTACATCCCCCCACGCCCTCTGAGGATGTTGAATGCTTTGGAGGCAGGCCGAAGCGGCAATCCAACCCCTCGTTCCAGATTTCAGCTTAGTTCTTGAATCGCACGGAAGGAAATTACAAATTCTTATTCGTTATAAGCACGAGGCCACAGTCTCCTAGAGCATTTTCAATCAAGTCCGAGGCCCGATAAATGGAAAGCGGAATCTCGATCCGGCTGGTCGCAGGCATCTGCAGCGCACTTTCAATGGTGATGTGGTCTTGTCATCACGATCTGCCGCCTTCACGTTTGGGCGAGGGTCACTTCCGGCTCAAGCCGCGGAATGGGTCGATACACCGGCGACGGCAGGTCGTCTTCGTCATCGCTCGGCGCTTCCAGAAACGCATCGAACAGAGTCGTATACAGTCCCTGACGGCTTGCGAGTTTCTTGTTTCGGGCGCGCAAAAACCCATAGCGAAACGGCGAACAACGCTCCGCTTCTTTGAGGAATTTCGGCGCGAAGAATTCGTGCGACTCCGCAATTGCTCCAAGGATCAGCGATCGCCAGCTCATGCGCAGCAGTTCGCGAAACATCTCGCTTCCGTTCGGCAAGCAGTCCATCTGCGCCCCGACTCGCTCGCTGAAGCGCAGCAATTGCACCACCAAGGAATGGAGCGGCCTTCCCCTCGCGGCGGCGCGGGAGAACAGCGTGACCGACCCATGAGCAAGATCCTGGCGCACGTCCTGCAGATCATCTCCCAACTGCAGCAGCACACCCCACTCGAATGAAAATCTGCTTTCCTGCGGGCTCAACCATCCGTGGGAAAGGCAAGCATCCGCCATTACAGACGTACCACCCTTGGCGCAACTCATCGCCAGCAACTGCGCGTCGTCAAATTGGTCTGAGCTTTCCAGTTGCGCGATGCTCTGCTCCTGTGCCCGGTGAATGGCCAGCAGGCAATCGAAGACTTCGGGATAATCCGCTCGCGGATATTGATCTTCAATCAAGCCGACCAGGGTCCATATCGCCGCCTCCCGATCATCTTCGGCAAAAGCCATTTCGCCTCGCAGCCGGTCGCGAAACCGCTCACTGAATCGCAGTTTGACCTCGCGGGAAATATCCACCCGGTCCAAATAGTTATCGCTGTACGGATACAACAGGCTATATCCGAGGATGGATGGCGTAATCGCAATGTCCTCGCCAAGCAGCGGCTGCAACCCACAGGCAGTCCACGCATTGCGACAGGCCTGCACAATGTCTGGCATGCGCAGGGTTGGATCGAACCGCCTCGCCCACCTGGCCAGCTTTGTACCCACGGGCAAAAGATCGTGAATCAGCAGGTCGATTGCATCCGGCTCCAACCCCAATGCCGTTGCGGAAAACCGTGCGAATGCAGATGTAATCCGCTCCTGTGTTTGCAACTGCTCCGTCTGGCTTCGAGGAGTTCCCTTCAGCTCCCGTTCCACGGCGTGTAACGCTTCGTCGTACGCCTTTTCCCGCCGCTGCTGCTCTTGTACGGTGTACTGCACGCCGCCCAGCTCCGACGGCCCGGCGCCCGCGTTCCACACTTCGATGGTTCGCGCAACCTGCGTTTCCACCCATGGCCAACTGTAGAGTCGTTCCATCCTGGTGGAAATTACGATAAATCGAATGCAACGGTTCCACGAAAAGGGCCATGCTCTGTCGAACATGAATTGCTCGACGTCCAAGATGGGCAGAGTAGACTGCACAGTTTTCTGCACCTGGCATCCGACATTCACAATCCGCAGGTCACAGCCTCAATCTCCCAGAGAACGGATCACGAAGTCGACCCCATGCTCACGATTGACCGCGACCGTCTTCGCGAGATCCAGGTGTTCGATCGGGAAAGTGTAGGCGAGACCGTTGGCAGCGACATAGACGATCCGCCTCCCGCCATCGAACCAGTAGCGGGTTGTCCACCGCGTATAGCCATCCTGAGTCACCAGGGCGGTCAACTGCGGCGTTGCTCCACCAACCTGCGTATAGCCGATGGAGCGCTGCCCCCCGGACGGCGCCACTGCCGGAGGCGAGTATGACATGGAGGCACGCTGCGCAAAGCCTTCGGAATTGAGCGGAGCCCGTTGCGACGTTGAAACTCGCACGTCCTCCATGACTTTGAGGGTGAGGCGCGTTTCCGGCTTCAGAACAGGCCGCGGTCCACGCCGTGGAAGATTTAGCAGGTCGATCGGCCAGAGGACGGGAATCGACCACGCGATTGTGTCCCGCACCGGATGACCTTTTCCGTCGATCTTGCCCTTCTTATCGACCGAGTATCCGGTGACATTCACCACTTTGGCATGAATGGGTATTTCCTGATCCGGCGGCATGGCCACTCGGTCAAACTCCAGTTGCATCCAGCCTTTGCCGACAAAGTGACCCGGATCCCTGTAGTCCTGGAACTGACCCACCAGGTAGCTGCCGTAGGGAAACACGGAGCGGCCGTAGAGTTGAAAACGGCTTATCTCGCATAGAATCGGGTCGCCTACATCAATAGTCTTCGATGACAGCCTTGGCTCCGAAACTGTGCACTGGATCAGCGATCCAGCCGGAATCAGTTGTTCAGCAGCATTTCCGGCGACCGGCGCGGCGAGTAGTAACAATGGGAGAGCGTACCAAATCCGCTTCATGTGGGCCTCCTCATGCGGACGGGCTCGAATAGCCCGGGTTGGCGTGCTGTTCGGTCGCCTGATTGTGGTGCCTGCCTAACAGATAGACGAATTCCCGGAAGAATAGTGAGTTAGCGGCCCACGTATCCGCTAATTTGGAATGCAAACCCCCGCGCACGGTTGCCCCAGATGAAAACAACAAACCACGTCACTCAATCCCAACTGCCCCATTTCCATGCCGCGATAGAGGTGCAGATCGCGAACCGGCGCACCGCCAGCTTGTCCAGATTCGTAAACGCGGCATGACAGCCGTGTCCTGAGATGTCGTCTGCCGAGCTCTGTTGGCCGAGAACCTGCCGTACGCCTTCCTTTCCCGAGGATGTGTAGCAGGGCGTTCGCAATGTATTACTCCTTGTGAAGGAAGCGGAGGCAAACATGAGAGCTTGATCAATGCAGTTTTGCGAAAACACATCATCGAGCAGTTGGAAGAGCCCCTCGAAGAAGCCTTGCGCCATGTGATCTGCAAGGAGATTCGCATAGCGAGTTAGGAAATTTCAATCGACACCCTTCGCCTGGGAGTCTAATCGGAATATGGGACGCACCTTCACGCCGGTTTCGCACGCCCATATTGAGCATCTTTGGAGCAGCGTTGCCGCCGGAGTTTCACAGCCGTACGATGGCATCTTCGGACCTTCCTCCATCAGTTGGAAGATCAATCGAGAATCGGCATTGTTCCTGGGTGCCGGCCGCGCTTCCTTGTTGCAGTTAGCCCACCCTTGGGTGGCTGCCGCGCTCGACCAGCACTCCAATTTGCGCTCGGACCCGTTGGCGCGGTTCCACAATACCTTCAAGGTGGTTTTCACCACCATCTTTGGCACGCTGCAACAAGCGCTCGCTGCGTCGCGTTCGCTGTATCAACTGCATACGCGCATCCAGGGCCACATGCCCGCTTCTGCAGGAGGTTTCTCGGCCGGTTCGCACTATCAGGCGAATGAAGTGGATGCGCTGCGCTGGGTATTTGCCACTCTGGTGGAAAGCGCGGTGATCGCCTACGACAGCGTGTTGCCGCCGCTCTCTGCCGCCGACAAAGAGACATATTATGGCGAGAGCAAAACGCTGGCGATGCTCTTTGGCCTTCCTCCCACAGCATTGCCCGCCGACTGGACCACCTTTGAACATTACAACCGAGACATGTGGAAGTCCGACACGCTCGCAGTCAATTCCCTTTCGCGGGAGATGGCCCATCGCGTTCTGCACGGCCGCGGATCGTGGGTGCCAGTGCCGCGTTGGTACCGCGCCCTCACGGCTGCATGGATGCCCGATCCACTTCGTGAGGCCTTCGCTCTCGAGTATGGCGAGCGCGAGCAACGTGCTGCCGCCAGGGCAATGCGCAGATTGCCTGCCGTGTACCGCATAATCCCAACATCGCTGCGCCATGTGGGTCCCTATCATGAGGCCTGTGCGCGACTGCAGAATCGTGGCATTGGACCGCTCACATGCGCCAGCAATCGCTTCTGGATGGGACAATCCAGAATGCTGGCGCAAGATCAGAAGGCAGCGCTTAACCGGCGAGAAACGTGAGATGCGTCAAGATTTGCGAGGTGCCATTTGTAAGCGAAGGACGACCGGCGTATTCTGAGATTCGTTACGGGCGGTATCCCGCACCTGGCCAAAACATCGGCAACATGGGAACTGCACTGGAGATTGCGATGAGTCTGACTGAACCCCGCTGCGATGTGGCTGCCGATGCTTCAACTTCTCTGAAAATCACCTTACCGACATTGCAGGAAAAGAAACGCAATCGCGCGCCTATTTCCGCGCTGACTGCCTATGACTATGCCATGGCGCGGTTGGTGGATGAAGCCAGTATCGACCTGATCCTGGTCGGCGACTCTCTGGGCATGGTGATGCTCGGCTACGAAAGCACGCTGCCGGTCACCATGGAGGAAATGCTGCTCTGTACGCGCGCGGTGCGTCGTGGCGTGCGCCGTGCTCTGCTCGCCGCAGACATGCCCTACGCCTCTTATCACGAGGATGTCCAGCAGGGAGTTCGCAACGCCTTGCGCTTTGTCAAGGAAGCAGGTGCTGAAGCTGTCAAGGTGGAAGGGGGTCGCAATCGCATCGAGCTGGTATCTCGATTGACGGATGCCGAGATCTCCGTCATCGGACATCTCGGCCTGACCCCGCAATCGCTGCATCGCATGGGTGGATACCGCGTGCAGGGAAAGACTCTTTCCGCAGCCGAGCATTTGCTCGAAGATGCACTGGCGCTGGAAGCTGCCGGCGCAGCATTGCTGGTGCTGGAGGGCGTTCCGCGCGAGGTCGCGGCACGCATTACGGGAGAACTGACCATTCCTACGATCGGCATTGGCGCAGGTCCGGCGTGCGACGGCCAAATCCTTGTACTGCACGATCTGCTGAACCTTAGCTTTGCCCCTGCGGCAAAATTTGTGCGTCGCTACGGGGATGCGGCTTCGCTGATTCGCAACGCCGTCGAAGCCTATCGCAAAGATGTGGAGACCGTCGATTTTCCAAACGACGCGGAAAGCTATCATCTCTAAGCGGAGACACGCGGCACCTTCGCTCGCGCCGCTGCGGTCCGCGCCACGGTCGCTCCGGCTGCAATTCGGCAGCCTCGCTCACCGCGGCGAGCGTAGACGTTTTCGTTCATGCTAATCCTCTCCGATATCCCAGAGCTTCGCGCGACACTGCGCCAACTGCGCGCCAGCAGCGAGCGGCCAACCCCTCGCAGCCTGGGATTTGTCCCCACCATGGGCGCGCTGCACGCCGGCCATCGTTCCCTGGTGCAGGCCGCGCGTCAGCATTGCGCCATTGTTGTCGTCTCGATCTTCGTCAATCCCACACAGTTCGGGCCGAATGAAGACTTCAGCCGCTATCCACGCACCCTGAAACAGGACTGCCAAATGCTCGAGGCCGAGGGCATCGACGTCGTGTTTACCCCCACCTCAGAAACAATGTATCCTTCCGGCGCTTCAACTTTTGTTGATGTCGAAGGCGTCAGCGGCCGTCTCGACGGAGCATCGCGACCCGGACATTTTCGCGGCGTGGCCACGGTGGTCGCCAAACTCTTTCACATCGTGCAGCCAGATTTTTCCTTCTTCGGGCAGAAGGATGCGGCCCAGGTTGCTGTACTGCGAAAGATGGTACGCGACCTCGATTTCCCGCTTGAAATTATCGTCTGCCCTACCGTGCGCGAGCCCGACGGGCTGGCGATGAGCTCACGCAACCGCTATCTCTCGGCAGAGGAGCGACGGCAGGCGCTCACTCTTTCCCGGGCTCTGCAGTTGGCGGAGATGCAGGCCGCCCGCGGCGAGCATCGTGCCTCCGCGCTACTGCAAACCATGCGCGCAACCCTGCAGGGAGAGCCTGCCATCCGTTTGGATTATGTCGCGGTCGTCGATCCCGAGACTCTGTTACCGATCGACGATGTGGAAGCGGGTGGACTGCTGGCGGTCGCCGCCTATGTTGGCAACACACGTCTCATTGATAACGTTCTGCTAGTTTCTCCGGCGAGAGACACAGACATGACCGGCAAGAAAAAATCGTAGCGGCCAATCCGCAGCCTTGCTGATTCCAATGCGCGGCGTCGCGCGAATTTCCCCACACTGAAAATCGTCTTCCATCAAATTCAACCGGCTGTCGGCTCGGGTTAAGTCCAGCCCGTTATGTGCCGCGCGCGTGATTCCCAAGGCCTGGCACAGTTTGCCCGGCCCCGATGTCAGCTGATCGATGGCCGCCGACCCGTTCAGTCCTCGATTGCGCCTCATCTGCGGCAGGCCTTGCAGCGGCTCCAGCGCGCGCAACAATACGCAGCCGGGAACACTCTCTGGCAAACAACTGACGTTGATGCAAGCATGCAGTCCGTAAATGTTGTAGACGTACGCACGACCAGGAGGGCCGTAGAGAACCGCATTGCGAGTCGTTTGTCCGCTGGCTGCGTGAGCGGCCGCGTCATGTTCCCCGAGATACGCCTCGGTCTCGACAATGCGCCCCGCGAGTAGGCCGCCTGCAACGCGGCGCACCAGAATTTTTCCTAGCAACAACCGGGCAACCTGCTCCGGTGAAGCGTCAAAGAACCCTCGCGGCAGCAGTCGCCACGACGCTGGATCGAGAGCCGGTCCAGAGTGTTCAATTTCCCGCGCCGGCTTTGGCATATTCGCGCAGTGCTTCCAGGACCTCTTCCGCATGGCCCTCGGGCTTGACCTTGGGAAAAATCTTCAGCAGCCGCTGGTCCGGACCAATCAGAAAAGTGGTGCGCTCGATGCCGAAGACCTTTTTACCATACATGTTCTTCTCGCGCATCACATCGAACTGATTGCACACCTTCTCATCGACGTCGGCGAGCAGCGTGTACGGCAGGTTGTATTTTTCCTGGAATTTCTTCTGCGCCTTCGGCGTGTCGCGAGAGATGCCGAGCACCACCGCGCCCGCTTTCTGCAGCTTGCTGAATGCGTCGCGAAAGCCACAGGCCTCAATGGTGCAGCCTGGAGTATCCGCGCGGGGATAGAAAAACAGCACTACCGGCTTGCCCGCAAAATCGGTTAGCTGCACCGTTTCATCATCCTGATTTTTCAGGCGAAAATTGGCGACCTTGTCATTCACCTTCATCGCACATCCCTCAACTTCAAGTTTGCAGCCCTAGCTTTCAACGGCGATACTTTTGCAGCCATACGCGAAATTCGTCGCCCAGGTCCTCTCGTTGGAGCGCAAATTCCACGGTGGCCTTCAGGAACCCCAGCTTGTCTCCGGCATCGTAGCGTGTGCCTTCAAAGCTGTAGCCATAGACCTTTTCATGCTCCAGCAATCCGCGGATGCCGTCGGTCAACTGCAACTCTCCACCCGCGCCTAGCGGCGTAGTTTCCAGCAGGTCAAAAATTCGCGGCGTCAAAATGTAGCGCCCGATGATGGCATTTTTCGAAGGCGCATCCTTCAACTTCGGCTTCTCCACCAGAGCCTTCACTTCCATCACCCGCGAATCCTTCGACGTTGGCACGGCATCAATCACGCCATACGAAGAGATGGCCGGCCCCTCGACAACCTGCGTGGCAAGAATACTGGACTGTACCTCGTCGAACACAGAAACCATTTGCTGCAGGCAAGACGGCGTGGCATCAATCACGTCGTCCGGTAGAATCACGGCAAAGGGTTCGTCGCCGACCAGATCGCGCGCCATCAACACCGCATGGCCCAAACCCATCGCCTCTTTTTGGCGAATGTAGGCAACTCGTCCAAGATTTGAGATCTGGCGCACCAGAGCCAGCAGATCCTGCTTGCCACGCGACTCCAGTTGATGCTCCAACTCGACGCTGATATCGAAATGATCTTCAATGACCGTCTTGCCGCGGCCTGTAACGATGATGATTTGGTCGCATCCGGCGGCAATCGCTTCCTCTACACCATATTGAATGATGGGCTTGTCGACGACCGGCAACATCTCCTTGGGAATAGCTTTCGTCGCGGGCAAAAAACGCGTGCCCAATCCCGCTGCGGGAAAAACTGCCTTGCGAATTCTGGTCTTTGCCATGTTAACTTGCTTTCTCCAGGTATCTGCGATGGCGAGGGAACAACATTTGCAAACCTGCAATCACATCCAGTATCGCAGTATATGCATGACAACTGCCCTTCGCACTTTATTTGTTTCGACTATGAGATGAGCGTCTCCTGTCCATTGTTGTATGCACAGAAAACGCTACAGAACCGGCGAGGAGTTTCCCAGCATGGCGCGCCGAACAATGGGCAGAGGCACCCCTCCCTGGCGCAGAAACCCATTGTGAAACTTCTCCAGGGAAAACGCTGCACCCTCTTTCCGCTGCACATCGGCTCGCAGTTTCAGGATCATCAGCTTGCCCAGTGTGTAATACAAATACGTAGGATCACCCGCCCCGCGCTTGGCTTCCACCAAGCCCGTTGCACGCGTCTGGTAGCCTTCTTTTTGAAAAAAATCCACGGCCTGATCGATCGTCATCCCCTGGGCGTGCATTTTGATGCCGACGATAAATCTGGCATCGCGCAGCAGCGCATCGCTCAACTGACCCAGCCGAATCAACTTCGCTTCGCGCGCATCTTGTGCGCCCCAACCCGGCCGGCCGTAGCCTTCGTCCAGCATCATCTGTTCGCAATAGTGCGCCCAGCCTTCCACGTTGCTGTTGGAATAGAGCATTTTGCGTACCCGCGAACGGATTTGCGGCATAAACAAAAATTGCACATAGTGCCCCGGATACGCCTCATGCACGGAGGTGCTGACAATCGTCCCAATGTTGAAGGCGGCCATGCTTTCGGCACGCTCCTTCGGAGTTTCATCCGGTCCTGGGACGGTGACGTTGAAATAAGCTTTGTGGGAGCCAGTCTCGTATGCGCCGGGAGAATCCATCGATGCAAACGTGGTTGCACGCATGAATGGCGGCGTATCTTCCAGCGTTGGCTGCACGTCAGAAGGAATGCCGACAATTTGTTTTTCGCGGATGAACTGAATCAGGTTGTTGAACGTGTTCTGAAATTGTCCGAGCAACTGATCGGGAGCTGGATGGTCCGCCTGCAACTCCGCCAGCACCTGCATGGGAGTTTTACCGGGATCGAGTTCGTGCGCAATTTGGCGAAACTGCTCCTGGTTCTTGTGCAGATCGGCGTAGCCAATTGTCAGCAGTCGATCCAGCGGGATGTCGACCATTTCGTCGTCGCGCAATTTGGCGCTGAACGTCTCGGCCCCGATACGAAAATCTCCATTGGACCTCGGCAGCACATCCGTCTTGACCCACTGTTGATAGCTGGTCAGCGACTGGATCACAGCGGCGTTCGAGTCGTGAAACTCATCCAGCAACTTGGGATCTTTCACACTGGCAAATGCGGTCGGAATGTCGTGCTGGAAAAAGCTGAGGATGCCGGGTAGCTGCTCCAACGCGATCTCGGTGAATATTTTCGGGGGATTCACCAGGTTGGAGCGCGCTGCCTCCAACGCCGCAGGCATCTGCTTCTCACGCGCGATCAAGGCGGCCAGCCGCACGTCCGCAGGCGCATAATTCCGCTCGACAATCGTAAAAGCGCTGTTGGTGATCCCGCTGGAATACGTATCGGGGTTCTTCTGCCAGGGTCGTATCGTTTCCAGCGTCAGCAATTCGCTGCGAATCGTACCCAGCAGAAATTCTCGGTCACCTTCGTCGGACGCATCCAGCCTGGCCGCGGGGAACTCCGCCACTTTCTTCTCATAGGTCCGCAACGCCGCAACTTCCTTCTCCCGGCTGGCGCGCGAGTAGTTTTCCAGCTTGCTGTCGTACTGATGCAGGCCAGCGCTGGTGCCGGCAGTTGGATTGAAGCGCAGATACACGGTGTCAAAGTAGGCATCGACGAGACTCGTCCATGCGGAATTTCCTGGCTCGTTTGCTGAAGTCATGGTGGAGTTGGCCCCTAGAAAAGTTGTGCTGATCAGAACGACACTGGCGACGGAAAGCCAGCGGGAAATACAGAATTTCATGATGATTTCCTTTGTAGTCGGAACGAAAACGGAAGTATATCGGACGCGCAATGAAATCGACGATCCAAGGCCCACTTTGACAGAAGCTCTTGGCGGTCAGAGACTGATCATGCAACTGGTAGCCGCGTTCAAGGAGGAACTCCCAATGAAGATTCTCGCAAGTGTATTAACCATCGCAGCCAGCGTCGCCCTGTTGCCCGCCGGACTGGCGCAGATGTCCGGCAGTACGGCAAAGAAACCCATGCTCAGCCCGCCCGCCAAGGCTAGTGTAGAGTTGGACGGCAAACAGGTCACAATCGACTACAACACTCCGTTCATGCGTGGACGCAAGATCTTCGGCGGACTGGTGCCCTATGACAAGGTGTGGCGCACCGGCGCGAACCCTGCCACTACATTAAAGACCGCAGTGAATCTGAAGATTGGCACGGCCACGGTTCCTGCCGGCACCTACACGCTCTACACCTTACCCTCGGAAACCACCTGGAAGCTGATCATCAACAAGCAGACCGGCCAGTGGGGAACGGTGTATCGCCAGTCAGAAGACTTGGCCCGTGTAGACATGAAGAAAGACACATTGCCCAAGCCGCAAGAGCAGATGAGCATCAGCTTTGAGAACACGCACGGCAAGAAGACGCAGCTGCATGTTCGATGGGACACCACCGATGTCTGGGTGCCTGTCGTTGCACAATAACTAGCGCACCGGCAAGCTACCGATTTCTTTCGCCGAGGAGCTTACAGGTAGCGGAGTTGCGAGGGCTTCAATCAGCCTCCGCAATTCCGCCAGCACCTCGTCCGGTGCTGTCGCTTTTACCGGGAATCGCAACACACCCTGCGGCGTAAACTGCGCGCCGCGCTTGGCATTGCGGGCCACCAGCTGCATCAATTTTTCAGGATCGATGTTGGCCGTTTCGGTAAATCGAACACTCACCATCTGAGCTTTGCGATCCATTTGTGCCACACCGACTTGTTCACACAAGAGTCGCAAGCGACCCGCGGTCACCAGCAGTTGCACCGGCTCGGGCATGGTTCCGTATCGATCCTGCATCTCTGCGACAATGTCCTCAATCGCGCTTTCGTTCTCCGCGCTGGCAACGCGCTTATACATCCGGAGTCGCTGATTCTCTTCCTCGATGTAGTTGGCGTCAATGCGCAGCGAGATGCCCAGATTCAGTTGCACCGATGGCCGCTCGACTTGATCCTCGCCCTTCAGTTCTCGCACCGCCTGCTCCAGCATCGTCGTGTACAGCTCGAAGCCAACAGCCTCGATATGCCCGCTCTGCTCGCCGCCCAGCATGTTACCGGCGCCACGAAGTTCCAGGTCGAGCGCAGCAATTTTGAAGCCCGCCCCTAGATCCGAAAATTCCTTCAGCGCCGCCAGCCTGCGCCGTGCAATGTCCGTCAATTCACGATCCGGAGGAATCAGCAAATAGGAATAAGCCCGGCGATTGGAGCGGCCCACACGGCCGCGCAATTGATAGAGTTCTGACAGTCCATGACGGTCGGCGCGGTTGATCAGGATCGTATTTGCCAGCGGAATGTCGAGTCCATTTTCAATAATCGTGGTCGCCACCAGCACATCGTATTCGTGATGCATAAAGGCCAGCATCACCCGCTCCAGTTCTGCTTCTCCCATCTGTCCGTGGCCCACAACCACACGCGCTTGGGGTACCAACTCCTGCAAGCGCGCGGCAATCTCATAAATATTCTCCACGCGGTTATGGACAAAATAAACTTGCCCTCCACGCTCCAATTCCACTTCAATCGCAGAGCGAATCAGCTTCTCGTCGTACTTCGCCACCACCGTCTGGATCGCCATGCGATCCTTCGGCGGCGTTTCAATCACGCTCATATCCCGCAAGCCGACCAGGGACATGTGCAACGTGCGCGGAATCGGCGTGGCAGACATGGCTAGCACATCGATCTCACGCCGCATCTGTTTCAGCCGCTCTTTATGGCGAACGCCAAAGCGCTGTTCTTCATCGACGATCAACAGTCCCAGGTCCTGGAATTTCAGATCCTTCGACAAAAGCCGATGCGTGCCAATCAGAATGTCAACCTTACCCTGCTCCACCTTCTCCAGAATCGCCTTTTGCTCTTTCGGCGAGCGGAAGCGGGAGATCATCTCAATGTGTACCGGAAAGGCTGCAAAGCGCCGCTTAAACGTCTCGAAATGCTGAAAGCAAAGTACCGTCGTCGGCGTCAGCACGGCGACTTGCTTGCTGTCCTGCACCGCTTTGAAGGCCGCGCGCATCGCCACTTCGGTTTTTCCGTAGCCGACATCGCCGACCAGTAGACGATCCATCGGCATTGTCGATTCCATGTCGCGCTTGATGTCGGCGATCGACGTGATTTGATCGTCAGTCTCATTGAAGTCGAATGCATCCTCAAACTCGCGCTGAAACTGATTGTCGGCAGAGAAAGCATTCCCTTGCGCTGCCTTGCGGACGGCATACAGCTTCAGCAGTTCGTCCGCCATGTCCGCCATGGCTTTTTTTACGCGTGCTTTGGTGCGTGTCCATTGCGCACTACCCAGGCGATGCAGCACCGGAGCCGGCCCGGTATCGGTCGAACGATATTTCTGGATCAAGTCGAGACGCGTCAGAGGAACATACAAGCGCGCCGCCTCGGCAAATTCCAGAATCATGAACTCAACATGCATGCCATCCTGCGAAATTTCCTTCAAGCCCAGATAACGAGCGATGCCGTGATCGACATGTACGACATAATCGCCAATCGTCAGGTCGCGAAAGTCCGAGATAAATGCGGCCGTGTTCGATTTCGATTTCCGTACGACTGGCCGCGCCGTGACATCCGCTTCATCGGACAGATCGTTCGCCCCAAACACCACCAGCCGCGCTTCTTCCAGCACCACTCCGTTGGAAATTTCCGTCCGCACAATGACCGGAGCGCGCATATCGCCGCGCAGATAGCTGGTTTCGTCATACATTGTCTCGCTGCCGGTGTGCGCGCTGCGACTGCCGATGCGATAAGAAATTCCATACTCCTGCAGAATGCTGGCCAGTCGCTCCACTTCGCCCTGGTTTGCCGCGGCCAGCACCGTTCGCATCTCCTGCGCAGCCAAAGTCTGCAACTGCTCTACCAGCGCCGGAATTGCCCCATGAAGTCGCAGCGTAGGCCGCGTTGGAATTTCAATCTCACCAAGCGAGGTAGTGTCGGGGTCGAGTACGTCGACCGTCCCCAATTGATCAAGGTCGAGCCCCGGCGCTTCGGCCGCGCGCGTCTGCCACTCCCATGGGGTCAGGTACAAATCTGCCGGAGGAAACAACGTGTCGATGCCGCTGCGTTCATGGCGCTGTTCCACCTTGTTCCACCAGCGCTCCAGCTGGTTTTGCACCATGCCCGGCTCTTCCACGAAAATGCGGCACTTGGGAATCAGATCGAACACTGTCTGGTGCTGCCCCGAGGCCGCGACAGCAAAAAACTCCCATCCCGGAAAAACATTGGTCCCTTCCGCCTCAATGGCGTCGTGCAGCGCCTCGTTCTCGCCTTGCAGCCGCCGCCCGCTCAGCCGAGTGTGGACCCGCGACAGCAATGCATTCGTCATCGGCGTCTCCGTCAGCGGCAGCAGGATCGCCTCATCCACTGGAGCGGACGAACGCTGGGTTTCAGGGTCGAATTTTCGCATCGACTCAATTTCATCGCCGAGGAATTCGATGCGCAGCGGTGCATCCATCTCCGGCGGGTAAATATCCAGGATGCCGCCGCGTAGCGCATATTGCCCGCGCATCTCCACCATGTCGACAGGCTGATACCCCACGCTTGCCAGGTGAGCGACCAGGATTTCCGGATCAGCCTCTTCTCCGCGCCGCAGCGTACAGGCGAGATTGGCGTAGTGCTCGGCCGCGAAGACGCGATAACACGCAGACTCAACCGGCAGAATGATGATTCGCGCTGCGCCCTGCGCAATCTTCCACAGCGTTACTGCTCGCTGTTCCTGAATATCCGGATGTGGCGACAGATTCTCAAACGGCAACACGTCATGCGCCGGCAAGCGTATCACAGTGCTTCGATCCAGCTCGCCAGTCAAGTCACAGGCCGCCTGCACTGTCAGTTGCAACGATTCTGCAGCGCGATTGTCTGCGACCACCACGAAGACCGGCGCCTTGGAGATGCGGGCCAGCAGCGGCAGATAAAGAGCGCGCGCGGTCGCCGTCAGTCCGGAAACACGGCGTCGTCCTACGCCGCTGACCAGCGAGGACCGCACGCGATCAATGCCAGGAGACTTATCGAGGTCCGCGAAAAATTCTCGGACAAAAGGAAGGATCATGAGCTACGCCTGAAACGCGATTCGATTATTGCAACTTCCGCTAGCGAATTTCCAGAATGTTGGTCTCTTTCGAAGCATGCTCCTGCGCCCGTTCGGCCAGCTGGCGCGCGATCTTGTAAAACGGCGCCGCCTGCTCTGAAAGATCTCCGGCCAAAGAAATCGGCAACCCGCGATCGCCGCCATGTCGAATCTCCGGATCGAGCGCCACCGACCCAAGAAAAGGAACCTGGTATTCTCGCGCAGTTTTTTCCACGCCGCCCTTGGAAAAAATATCGATTTCGTGATGACAATGCGGACAGGTGAAGGAACTCATGTTTTCCACGATGCCGAGAACATCAACATTCACCTGTCGAAACATCTCGATCGCCTTGCGGCCATCCTGCAGCGCCACGTCGGAGGGAGTGGATACCACCACGGCTCCCGTCAGCGGAACCGTCTGTACCAGCGAAATCACCACATCTCCTGTGCCCGGCGGCAAATCGACAATCAGAAAATCCAATTCGCCCCATTCCACCTGCTGCAGAAACTGGCGAATGATCTGGTGCAGCATTGGCCCACGCATCACCATCGGCTTGTCGCCCGGAGAGATCGAACCGACGGAGATCAGCTTCACTCCATGGGCCTGCAGCGGCTCGATGCGATTGCCTTCCAGCACCCTCGGTTGCTCGCGGCTGCCCATCATCATTGGCACGTTTGGCCCATACACATCCGCGTCCAACAAGCCGACGCGATTTCCCATCTTGGCCAACGAAATTGCAAGGTTGACCGCCACGGTGGTTTTGCCGACGCCACCCTTTCCCGAGCCGACAGCTACGATATGGCGAATTCCCGGCAGCGGTTGCGGTCCTTCAGAAGCTTGTCCCATGTGTCCCATTTTTTTCGACTCCCTTACACAACTTGTATTGCGGTGCCAGTGCAGGCGGCTATTGTCGCCGCGAACTTTCTCTATGATGGCCGGCGCGCACCGTTGCGCCTTGCAAACGCCCTAGGCAGACGTATCCGCTGTCTCCATCGCAACCCTGTTCTGACGCTTCCGCTCTTTTTCCTGCTCGCGCCGCTCGCGTCGACGTCCCGCATCGTCAAACCGTCTCGCTTCCTCCGCTCTTTCCGTGGTCAACGGCGGCACTGCAACTCGCCGCCCATTCGCATCGATCGCAACAAAGGTCAGGTACGCGGAGGCAATATGGTGGCGTGAACCTGCAATCGCATTTTCCACCCAAGCCTTCACTCCCACTTCCATTGAAGTTTTGAACGCGCGATTCACCGATGCCTTCAAAATCACCAGGTCGCCCACATGCACCGGCGCGATAAAATCGATGTGCTCCATTGATGCGGTAACCACATGCGCGCGCGCATGTCGATAGGCCGCCATGGCTGCTACCAAGTCGATAAAATGCATCAGGCGCCCACCCAGCAAGTGATTCAAGGGATTGGTATCATTCGGCAATACCAGTTCCGTCATCTCCGACTGAGACTCGGACACTGAACGTGGCTGAAGCGAAGATATTACGAACTCTTTCATGTGCCGTGCTCCTGGTTTCGCCGTGGGGTGGGCCCCGAGTATAGATTGCGTAGGACTGCTTTGTGCAGGACGCCACCGCAAAGGGAACTTTTATTTTACGCTGCGAAAGTCCCTGTCGCTGGATGTCTTGAGATGTGCCCCACGACGCCGTAAGGTGGAAGAGAGATAGCTGCCGCTGTGATGGAGTTATGTTTCTTTTTCTCGAGGGATGATGAGCGTCGACAAAGTAGAGGCATTTACAGAGATTTTGGCGCAGGATCCAGAGAATGCGTTTGCTCGCTACGGGCTGGCGATCGAATATACCCAGCGCGGCGAGACTGCATTGGCGATGGAGCAGTTTGATACGCTGCAGAAACTGCATCCCGACTATACCGCCGGCTACCAGATGGCTGCGCAAACGTTGATGGCCAGCGGCAACGCCCAGCAGGCGGAAGTGCGTCTGCGTGCCGGCATCGAGTCCGCCCGCCGTACCGGCAACCAGCATGCATTGGCAGAAATGGCAGGAATGCTGGAGGAACTGGCGAATCCGGACGCATAGAGGCTGTCTCATCTATGGCATCGCGGCTTCGGCCGGGGACCCGCTTTGATTGCGGGTCTCGCGCAAGACGTATCGAGCGATTTCGAGTGTATGAGTTAGCTTCGAGCGTCGGAACAAAAATCAAGCTGGAGAGAGAATGAAGATTCCAATATTCCCGCTCGATCTGGTGTTGTTTCCCGGGGCAGCCCTGCCGCTGCACATCTTTGAGGACCGATATAAAGAGATGGTCGGGGAATGCCTCCAGTGCCAGGGCGAATTCGGAATGGTGCGCGCCCGCCGAGAGGGCCTGGCCATCGTCGGATGCACAGCCAAGATCGTCACCGTGATGCATCGCTATTCGGACGGTCGGCTCGATATTCTCTGTCGCGGAGAGCGACGCTTTGAAATCGAATCCCTGGTGGAGGGACGAAGTTTTCTCGAAGCCGAGGTGGATTTTCTCTCCGACCAGGAACCTTCCTCCACGCGGCGCGATCGCGAACAATGCGCAGCGCTGCATATGGAAATGCTGGAGCTCTCCGGAAATGCAGCCACGGAATTTCCGCAATTGGATCTGAACCAGCCGGTCGCTTTCCTGCTGGCCTCCGTCATCCCGGCGGATTTAGAGTTCAAGCAGGAACTGCTGCACCTTCACTCCGACAGCGAGCGCACCGCGCGCCTGATGGAGTTTTATCACCGGATCCTGCCCAAGCTGCAACGTGGCTCCATCGGCGCAAAAACCGCCGCGCGCAATGGCTTCGTCATGTAAACCGCTCGGGTCACTGGGATCGGCCGAATTGCCTTGCACTCACAACCAACTTCCGAGCTGCCTGCGGAAAGAATATGGATCCATTTGCATCCGCGGCGGTTCGTGATGGTGTGAAAACGCATCGAAACAAGTAAGAATCATTCCCCAGTAACTCTCGTCTAAAACCCAGGGGGGCAGGCATGTCGAATTCAACCCAACTTCCGGCGACGCTCGGTGAGTTGCGGCGCAGCACTCAGTTCTCTGAAGCGCGGCTGGCCCGGCGCACCGTGAAGGACGAGATGCGCGAGCACCTTATTGAGCGCCTGCGCGCCAAGGACACACTGTTCCCGGGCATCGTCGGTTATGACGACACGGTGATTCCGCAGATCGTGAATGCCGTGCTGTCGCGTCATAATTTCATTCTCCTCGGGCTGCGCGGACAGGCAAAGAGCCGCATCCTGCGCGCGCTTACGACCTTGCTCGACGAGACCATTCCGTATATCGATGGTTGCGAAATTCGCGACCATCCCTATGCGCCATTATGCCGGACCTGCAAGGATCGGCTCGCGGAACAAGGTGACTCGACGGCGATCGCATGGCTGCCGCGCCACCAGCGCTACGTGGAGAAGCTGGCCACGCCCGATGTCACTGTCGCGGACTTGATCGGCGACCTCGACCCCATCAAAGCGGCGCGCAGCGGACAACAGCTGTCGAGCGAAATGAACATCCACTACGGTCTGCTGCCGCGCGCCAATCGCGGCATCTTTGCGCTGAATGAGCTGCCCGACCTGGCAAGCAAGATCCAGGTTGCGCTGTTCAACATCATGCAGGAAGGCGATGTCCAGATTAAAGGTCATCCCGTCCGCCTGGCGCTCGATGTCGCGCTCATCTTCAGCGCCAATCCGGAAGACTACACGGCGCGCGGCAAGATCGTGACCCCGTTGAAAGATCGCATCGGTTCCGAAATCCGCACTCACTATCCGCTGACCTTGGTCGAAGGCATCGCCATCACCGGCCAGGAAGCCTGGACCGAGCGCGGCCTGATGAAGACCGAAATTCCCGGCTACATTCGCTCCATCGTCGAACAAATCGCCTTCACCGCGCGCGAAGACAAGAAAGTCGATCGCCGCAGTGGCGTCAGCCAGCGGCTGCCCATCAGCACCATGGAACTGGTTGTCTCAAACGCTGAGCGCCGCGCCATACTGCATGGCGAATCGCTGGCGGTGCCGCGGGCCGGAGATCTTTACAGCGCGCTCCCCGGCATCACAGGAAAGATTGAGCTCGAGTACGAGGGCGAAATGCGCGGACCGGAAATCGTGGTACGAGAAATCGTTCGCCAGTCCATCGCCCAGGTCTTCGATCATTATTTTGCCGGCACCAACACGCAGCAGATTGAGCAATGGTTTAATCTCGGCGGCAACATCAAAATGCAGGACGACCAGCCGGCCGCGGAGATGCTGGCAGAGCTGAATCAAATCCAGGGATTGCTGGAAACGCTGGTGCCGCTCGGAATCCACGCCAACGACGCGCCGGAACGCATCGTATCGGCAGCGGAATTTCTGCTGGAGGGCATGGTGGCCCACCGCCGCATCAGCCGCAATGAAGAACGCGGCTTTATTGCTCCCGAGCGTCCGGCCCACCCCGGGGAGCGAATGGAACGTGGCGGAGAACGATCCCGCGCAGAACGCGATCCCGACGACCTGACCGGAAAGCGCGGACGCAAGGTCTACAACTGAAACGCTGACAATGTTTCTTTTAGGCAAACGATGAAGCGCATTCGATACAGCAAATACACCGGCAAACTGGCCGATGAGTTGGAGATGGAATCGCTCCTGGAGGCGCTGTCGGATTTCCTCCTGGATTCCGGCTTCCAATCTCCCTTCAGCCGTTTTCAGGAGTTGCGCAGCGACCAGACGCTCGACAACCTGCGCGAGGCGATGCGGCAGGCCCTGGAATACGGCGATCTATTTGACGATGCGATTCAGGAACAGATTGATGCGCTCACCGGGGACGGCGAGCTCGAAAAGCTGATCGAGCAGTTGCTCGACCGGATGGAGCAGGAAAACTATATCCAGTTCGACCGCGGCCAGCCGCCAGCACCGCAACCCGGTCACGTATTCCCGGCCAGTGGAGAAACCACGGCCGCCACGCCCGAGGTGCGATTCCAGGTCACGGACAAGGGGCTGGATTTTCTCGGCTACAAAACTTTGCGCGACCTGCTGGGCTCGCTCGGCAAGTCCTCCTTCGGCCGCCACGACACCCGCGAGCTGTCCACCGGAGTTGAAATCAGCGGCGGTTCACGCCGGTATGAATTCGGCGACACCTTGAATCTCGATGCGACCGCCACCCTCAGCTCCGCCCTCGCCCGCGAAGGCCTCGCGCTGCCGCTGAACCTGGAATACAGCGACCTGCACGTGCATCAATCGGAGTATCAAAGCTCCTGCGCCACGGTGGTCATGCTGGACTGCTCCCACTCCATGATTTTGTACGGAGAAGACCGATTCACGCCCGCCAAGCGGGTGGCCATGGCACTGTCCCATTTGGTGCGCACGCAATATCCGGGGGACACGCTTTCGCTGGTGTTATTCCACGACTCCGCCGAGGAGTTGCCGCTGTCGCAACTGGCGCGGGCCCAGGTCGGTCCCTACTACACCAATACCCGCGAAGGCCTGCGGCTGTCGCAGCGCATCCTCGCCCGCCAGCGTAAAGATATGAAACAGATTGTCATGATCACCGACGGCAAGCCCTCGGCCCTGACGCTGCCCGATGGACGCATTTATAAAAGCGCCTTCGGCCTCGACCCGCTGGTCGTCCACGAAACTCTGGAAGAAGTTGCCCGCTGCAAGCGCTCCGGCATCATGATCAACACCTTCATGCTGGCCTCCGATCCCGGGCTGGTGCAGTTTGTGCAGCGCGTCTCGGCCATGTGCAAGGGCAAGGCCTATTTCACCACGCCGGAAAATCTCGGCCAATATCTGCTGATGGACTTCCTCTCCCGCAAGATGAAGACGATTCATTAGAGCCAGATGTAACCCTCCGACCCGTGCAAAAGGTGCATAGATGCACTTCGTGGTAGAAGGGTTTTCTCATTCCTTCAATTTCCCTGTTGATCGCATACATACAAAATCCCGGAGATGCGGATAACCTTTTTTACCCTGGAATAGTCCTCTACCTTGAAGGCCAAAAAGGAGCGAAATATGGTTCGCCCATGGCACCTAACCTGCGGAAGTAAATTCGCGTGGACACTTTTGCTTCCGGCCGCCCTTTTGGGGACGGTTTTCGCTGCAACCACTCGCCCGTCCCATGAGTCATCCTCCCTCCCCAGCGAAAAGATGGGGACAATCTGCAAATTCACTGCCGGGCCGAGAACAGGCGATACCCAGGATTACGCTCCTTTGCAGGCGCCGCTGAACGCACCCTGTCAGGATGGAGCGGGCAGCAGCGGGATTATCGTCGCGTCTGCGCCGAAGGTGGAAACTGCAATCAGCCGGCAAATGGGGACTGTCTGCAAATTCACTGCCGGACCGAAGGCAGGCACAACGCAGGACTCTGCGCCCATGCAGGCTCCCGTGGATATGCCCTGCTCTGATGGAGAGGGCAGCAGCGGGGTGATTGTCGCCGCGCAGCCCATGGGAACGGTCTGTAAGTTCACCTCCGGGCCGAAGGCAGGAAGCACGCACGATTATGCTCCCATGCATGCGCCGTTGAATACGGTCTGCGACGACGGGGCGGGCAGCAGCGGCGTGATTATCGGCGCGCAGCCGATGGGCACCGTCTGT
>JAJYSL010000196.1 GCA_021793595.1 Acidobacteriota bacterium | reverse complement strand
TCGGTATGGCGCTTTGTTCTTTGGGTTCCTACATGACGAATCCGAGGGTTGAGGCGTTAGGTTACATCGTGGCAGTATTCCTGACAGCGATGTGCCTGCTGGGACAAGCCATTGTTGCATGCATCGGGGTGTTGGCAAATGGGACATGGCGCCGTCGCGAGTTTTACATTTACCTTTGGGTCGGGGTATTTTCTGTTGTTTGCTGGCTGGTTTTCTGGCTGAACCGGTTAGCTCCTTTGGATATACTCGTTCTGCTTGCTGGATTGCATGGACTCTTCTGGAGCGTGTGGTATGTGGGACTGGCGTTTCATTTGCAAGCCTCTCCCCGAAAAGCAGGCATGCTGTGTGTTCTTGCAGGAACAACATCCGCCATCGGAATTATTCTGTCCACACAATCCAACCTTAGTGACATCAGCGCCGTGACGGCAGTTGCTTGCTACATAACATGGATTGGAATCCAGACCCTCTTGACCGCTCCGTACCTGTTTCGTAATTGGGAGGGTAGAACGGTGGGAGATATGATGACTGGCAATTTATCACCATCGTTTCCCACTCATAGATAGGCGATTTGCATAGGCGAGACTTTGTACGCGCTCTTTGGGATGAAGAGCAGTCAGTCGATGCTTCCACATAAACCTCTGTCAGTCTCAGCAAAGGCGAATACTTTTACTTTTACTTCATGGTCATTCTTTCTGTTTTTGCTTGTTCCAATCCACGGACGAAAGTGATGACCATCACATAGGCTCGTGATACCCGCCGCAGTCTCGCGTTGGCCTAAAGGATAGCCTGCGTAGTACTGATGAAATCCAAGCGGTAGACTCTAGCATTTTGGACAGGATAGGCACAGGAGGACCATCAATCAGTGAAGAACAGGGAACTCAAGTTATCATTTGCCGCTACTCTGATAGTTCTGGGTATTTTGGTCGCGATTCAAGCTTCCGCGCCGCGTGCGACGGCGATCCCGGCGTTTGCCCGGAAATATCACACCTCTTGCTCCACCTGCCACAACAATTGGCCTGAGCTCAACGATTTTGGGCTGGCATTCAAAGAAAATGGCTTCAAGTTTCCCAAGGACAATGAAGACTTCGTCAAGGAGCCGCCTCTTATGCTGGGCGCCTCGGCACAGAAGGAAGCTTTTCCCCAGTCCATATGGCCAGGGGAACTCCCTATTCTTCCCATCGCCTTTCGCTATTCCGGCTATTTCAACTACAATAGTCCCCAGCCACCCGCAATTATTGCGGCAGATGGCTATGTTCCACAAACGGACATATTTCAACCCAATACATTCACGATTATTGCCGCAAGCAGCCTTGGGCCGTCCCTGGAATTCTGGATCGATGACGACATCTCTGCTGGCGGTTCCGGGGCCGATGGCGGGCTGGGGGATGCTTATATCAAAGCGAACAATTTCCTTGGATATTACCTGCACGTCCCCCAAAACGATCTCAATGTCCGATATGGACAGTTTGAGCTCGATCTCCCTTTTACCCAGGCGCGCACCATCAACCTGACCAGTTATGCAATTTACGACGAGACGGCCTATGTCAATCCCAGCGGCAAGGGGCCGCTTGCCGGAACGACGGCCAACCCGTTTACCTTTGCATCGCCTCAGCGTGGAATTGAGTTTGGCGGATATCCGCACCAAGGCTATTCCTGGTGGACTGTCGCCATCGTGGACGGAGAGAACGCTTTGTACGGCACCGCGCCCCTGTCCGCGCGCAATTCCAAAGACGTCTATGTCAATCTTTGGCAGGGCTGGAACCTAGAGCGGAATCCCGCGATCCGCAAGCAAATCCAGGCCTCTGGACCGACCGGCATCCACGATCACACCTGGATAAAATTCAACGCCTTCGGATATTTCGGCAACAATGCTCTCAATCAAGGAGGGACTCTGTACGCAGGACTGCCGGAGATCCACGAGCCCTTCTATCGTGCAGGCGGCGCGTTCGATTATAGGTTCCGCAGCAATTTTGAACTCTGGGGTCTTATGGAGCATGGCCATGATTCCAATGAGGCGCTGAACCCAACCAGCACAGGCTTTGTGTCGGCCACGCCGGTAACTTTTTCCGGGGGCTTCCTGGAAGCCGAGTACTGGTTCTATCCATGGCTGATTGGGCTGATGCGCTATGACGGCGTGAACTCTCCTACGGACCGGATGAATGGGGTCTCCCGCTACGACACGCGGAACATTTACGGCCCTGGATTGCAAATTTTTGTGCGGCCAAATATTAAGCTGGAGTCGCAGTATTCCTTCAGTTACCAACAGCCTGTCCCAGGAACCAACAACGCATATTATCGCGACAACCAGTTCCTATCGGGGATTGATTTTGCCTTTTAACAACGCATCGTCGTCCTTTTTTTGGCGAACACAACCACTTCAAAAGGAGAAATAGAAATGACTAGCTTAAAGAGTGTCCTTTTACAGGCCACTGTTTTACTTACCCTGGGATCCCTGGCGAGTTCCGCCAGAGCAGGCGATGTGAAAGGGAAGGTCACAGCGTCTGGGCTGCGTTCCCCAGAGAACATCGCTGTTTACATCGACAGCATACCGGGAAAAACATTTCCTCCACCAGCACAGCAGGCTGCGATGGACCAGCACCATCTGGCATTTGTCCCGCATGTGCTTGTCGTCCTTAAAGGAACGACCGTCGACTTCAAGAATGAAGATCCGGTCGGACACAACGTATATTGGCCCGCCATCAACCACAACCGCAAGCTGGCGCACAATATGGGCACCTGGCCGCAGGGAATTTCCAAGCCATTCACCTTCAACGATCTGGGCGATGTCCCACTGCTCTGCAACGTCCACCCAGAAATGTCCGGCTACATTATTGTCGTGCCAACGCCCTATTTTGCGTTGACCGACAAGGATGGCAGCTACACGATCAAGGACGTTCCACCTGGCAAGTACACGCTGAAGACGTGGAGCGAGCAAGCCAAGCCTGTAACGCAGGCGGTGACAGTAGGTGCCGGCGCAGCGACCGTCAACTTGACCGTGAAGAGATAGTGCATCGAGCGGCGGCGACCCTTGCATGGATGTTTCCGGCAAAGTTGTAGAGATGGACGGGCTGAGAGTCTACTTTCGACGCGACACAACCCGTCCTATTTACAGGTTTACAGGCGCTGCGTACGATACGTTGCGCCTATGTCGGCGGCGTGATAGTTTTTCGGATCTCAGGTTGGCCCTGGATCCGGTCAAAGATTCAACCTTGGAGCAGGAATGTTAGCTAAACGAATACAAAATGCCATCTCCTGGGTACCTCATGCGTTCGCTGTCTGTATCGCCTTTGGGCTGGCTTTGGTCTTTTGGCAGGTAACAACGGATTGGCACGCATGGAAACAGTACAAGCGAGGCCCCGTCCTGTCCGCTCCCGCGCGGCCTGGCGCGCTGGCATGGAAGCAGCCGGTCCTACCAACGCAATACGTGCAGAGCAGTTGTGGGGCATGTCATCGCGAGGACCTTCCCCAGACACCCCGGCTCAACCATGGTCGGCAGTTGATCGTAAAGTTCAATTGCATTGGGTGCCATCGGCTGCAGAACATCGATCGTCCGGCCATGCTGGGCCCGGACCTGACCAGCGTGGGAACCAAGGTCAGCCGGGAATGGATCTACAAATGGCTGAAAGACCCGCGCACTATTACCGACGCGGATGGCAACGTGACCGTGGATGGCGTGGACACAAACCCACGCATGCCGAAATTCCAGTTGAGCGACCAGGAGTTGCGGGCGCTTTCGGCGTATCTGAGCGTGCAGCGCGCGAAGCCTGTTCCACCCTATAGGTTCAATCCGCGCATCGTTGCTGTCGCGGCCAAAAATGGAGACGTCGCGGACCAGGGCAAGATACGTTTCAACCAGATGTTTTGCGTGACCTGTCATGCGCTTGCGGTGGATCGAGGCGGCGAGACCACGCTCATCGGAGGGGACATCGGGCCGGAGTTGACGAAGGTCGGCAGCAAAGTGAAGCCGGAGTGGTTGGTGGCCTGGTTGCGCGATCCACAGAGCTATCTGCAACACACTAAAATGCCGCAGTATCAGTGGTCGGACCAGGACCTGTATGAAGTCACGCAATACATTCTGAGACGACTCACCGATCCGGACCTGTTGAAAGATGTGCCGAAATTGGGGCCTCCCACCGATGCAGAGGTGCAGCTTGGCCAGCACCTGTTTGTGGAAAAGGGATGCGCCGAGTGCCATGCGATCCGGGGAGTCACCCCGCGCAGCAACTTCGGCCCCGATCTTTCCGCGTTCGGAATGGCGGCAGGCCCCTACCTGGTGGAGGTAAAGTCGAAACGTAAACAGCCAGCGCCTTTGCATTTTGTTCATGCAGATGTGTCGCAACTGAACATCAGTGTTTCAAAAGTTCCAAAGTTCATGATTTCTTACATCCACGCCAAGGTGACCAATCCTGTTTCCGTCAGTCCTGAGACACATATGCCCCAATTTCATATGAGCCATGCCGACCTGGACGATTTGACCACGGCCCTGCTCAGCATGAGCGGCCCTCCCATTGCGAGCAACATGCAGAAGCCCGTGATCGTTCCGCGCCCGCATCCGGAGTTTCATCCCGACGGCCAATTCGGACAACTCTACCAGCGGTACAAGTGCTATGTGTGCCATTCGTTCAATGGGTACGGTGGAACACTGGCCCCGGACCTTTCGTATGAGGGCAGCCGGTCGCAGCACGAATGGCTGGTCCAATTTCTAAAGAACCCGCAAACAATACGTCCGACGCTCACTGTGCGCATGCCTGAGTTCAACATGTCGGACAAGGACGCGGCAACCATCGCGGATTATCTGTCGACAGCGTTGCGGAACCCGCAGGTGGACCCCGCAACAATCGACGAAAAGGCGTTTACACCACAAATGGCGGCAAGCGGCGAGCAACTCTACGAAAAGAAATATCAGTGCCAGTCGTGCCATACGATCGGTTCTTCTGGAGGTTATGTGGGCCCGAGCCTGAACAATACGGGCAACTGGCTGACTCCGGCGTGGATTGAAGCGTGGTTGCACGACCCGCAGGCATTGGTTCCAGGAACCATCGAGCCACGCCATTCCTTCAATAAAGAGGAGATCGAGGATCTGACGGCATATTTGTTGACATTGAAGCAGGCCCCGGCATCCGGGAGCGCGGCATCCGCAGCTACAGCAGGAGGACAGTGATGAAGTTCCTGTTGATTTTCCTCTCTGTCATGGCCGGATGTCTGGGGCTGGCCGCCTACGTGATGAGGGCATTCCCGAATCCGCCGTGTTGGTGCTGGTCGCGCGATCAGGGCGCCATCGTCACAACCGTACCGCATCCGAAATGGAACGAGTACGCTTCCTATGGGTCCTATGGGACTGAGGTGGACTGGAACAACCCGCAACGCATCATTCCGCTGGACTATCATCAGGCGCAGGGCAAGCGCATTTTCTACCAGCAGTGTGTTTGGTGCCATTCGGACACGACGCCAGCCGGACCCTCCAATCGCTCCAACGTCACTCCCACGCCGCCGCTGATGAACGATGGAGCGGTGTTCAATGGCATGAGCGATGCGTCCTTGCAGCAGGCCATTGCGCTGGGAGGAAGGGCCACGGGGAAATCGGCCATGATGCCGCCCTACGGCAAGTCGCTGACGCAGGACGACATCCGCGACCTGATCGCTTATATGCGGGCCATTGCCGCGCCGGCGTACGGTAAGTCGTCCGCCAAGGACCACGGGAAACGGAAAAGCAAGCCTTCATGAGATTGGCGACGCGTTTTCTCAATGCCGCGCGCATGCCCATCACTGCGGGTCTGCTTCTTGGCATGACGGCACTGGCCTTCGGCCAGGTAAGCCCGGTGGAAGTGCTGAATCCAAAATTGAAGGCCGACGAAGCGCGGTATCTTCCGCAGCTCCAGTCCCTCCAGCAATCGATAGCCGCGACAAAATTTTCGTTTCCCTTCCGGTTGGCCCGCTATCCAAATGCGAAGCCTGGCCAACGGGCGGCATCCGATTCCAACGGGATCGAATTTGTCTATTTTGAAGGCCGCGAAGTATTGAAAATCTCCGGCATTTACAAGGCGGCCTTCAACGCGAGGCTACTCTCGAAGAACGAGCGCGCCAGCCGTACCTTCCAGGACGTGGTAGTCCCCATCCTGGGGCTTGTCAGGCAACACATCCCCGCGAACATCGACTGCGATGGAATCGGCTTTGAAATCGTCTATAACGCGCGCGATGCAAACAATGCCTACGACTACGAAGGACAAGAGAGCCTGACTGTTGTGTTCGATCGGAAGGACGCATTCGCCTATCTGAACGCGTCGGGGAATGCGGAGCGGCAGCAGATCCTCAACCGCTCGGACATTTTTGTGGACGGCAAGGATTTCGGGCTGGCGCTGGGACAGCGGGATCCGCTCAATGTGCAAGCCCTGGAACGTTCCGTCCCGCGGCAGGAGCGGGAACCATCTTCCACTCTACCGGCAAGCATTGCTCCCACTCCGGCTGTTTCCGTTGCCCCATCGAAGCCTGCTTCAAACTCTCTTCCAACGTCTGTGGACGCAATGCGCCTGCAAGCGCAGTTTCAGGCGCAACTCAATGCGATAGTGCAGGAAGACGGAGCGAAGTTCCATTTGGTAGAGAGCGCGCCGCCTTCGTTCGAGGTTTATGGCGACCGGACAGTCCTGCATCTCACGATGCGAAATACACTGTCCTTCCAGAGAAGCACAACCTCAATTTATAAACGCGCGGCGCAAAGCTTCGATCTCTTTCTTGCGCCGGACTTGAAGGGCCTGTTGGAGAAACTCCCGGCAAGTCCAAAATACGACGCGCTCGATCTTTCCGTGCTCAATCGTCTCGGAGCGGAGAAAACCCCTTCCGAAACTGTCGATTATATTTGCCCTTTGATCTCCATCCGTTCCTTCGTCGAAAACAAAATTACCAGTCAGGATTTAATCGACCAGAGCATCGTTTTGGTGAATGGCGTGCGAATCGCTTTGAATTTACAGCTCGTTGAGTAGTTCATGCGGTCTTGACTTCGAGTATGGAGCCGCACCCATCGCTCTGGTAGGAATCCTCTCGGCATTCATTCAAAAGGACTGCAATCACGTCCGCCGCGCTGTAGCGGGAGCCACCCCGCGCCAGGAAATGCGGGACGTCGGGCAAATCGTCGCCCGCCGTCACCAAGCCAGGCTCCACGCGCCGCCCATTCCTTGCCTGCGGATGACCGATGTTCGCCACCAGCGCATTGCAGATACACTTTCTGCCCACGGTATCTTCCACTCTGCCGCCCTTCGCCAGATAGAGGCTAAGCGGCTCGGCGGCGCAACGATAGCCGATGGTCCCCTCTGGTGTCCGGTAAGGCTCGCGCAAAAAGCCAAGGTCGCAGATGCGTGGCCTCGCGGCATAGACCTCCGGCTCGGAACAAGTCCCTTCCAACTGTGCAACTTTGAAAGGAAATCCTGTTGGCGACGCTAGTGGGTCCGTGAATACGTGCGCGTTGCCGACAATGGCTTTGGCCATCAGGGCCTGCTTATAGTCTTCCCTCAGCCCGGACTCTTCTGCAAACTCAAACGCGGTTCCGACCTGCACGCCCGTGGCCCCTTGGGCGAGCGCTTCCCGCAGCTTTTCCGGGTGTCCATATCCTCCCGCCAACCAGAATGGCGCGCCCAATTCGCATAGCTTTCCTATGTCGATGGCGTCCCGTTCGCCGTAGACCGGTTCGCCTGCCTGCGAAAGCTGCATCTTCCCGCGTGGCGGAGCATTGTGTCCGCCCGCCGTTCTCATCTCGATCACCAGGCCATCCACTCTGCCATTTGCCTTCTTGAGCATGGTCGTGGCCAGCGTGTTGGAGGAAACGATGGGCAGAAATCTGGGTCGCGCCAACGGGGGAAGCTCGCACTCCATAAACTCGCGCGGATTGAAGCGCGTGGTCGTGTCATCGCCCTCCTGCGCGCCTGTCACATGCACCGTGTACTCCACCGGCTGGTGCTCGGCCAAGCAGTCCAGCACGCCGGGAATCTTCAACGGAATCCCCGCGCCCATTAGGACATAGCCGACCCCAGCCAGCATGGCCCCATAAATTGTCGGCAGATGCGCCGCCTGGATCTTTTCCAGGTAGTTGATGCCGACCGGGTTCTTGTGGCCTTCG
>JAJYSL010000195.1 GCA_021793595.1 Acidobacteriota bacterium | reverse complement strand
TCCGATCTCGCGACACCCTCTATCGCCAGCAGTCGGAACGATGGCTGGAATCCATGCTGCGACGCTCGCTCGATTCCATTGACGCCATGATCGAGCCGCAGCCCGTGTATGCCCAGGTCCCTGCGTTTTCCGCCGCCGATCGTGCCGTGCTCGATCTGCTGGCAGTGCGGCGGGATGGCCGGCTGGTGGTTGTCGAAATCAAAGCGGATGAGGACTTGCACCTTGCCTTGCAGTCGCTGGATTATTGGGTGCGCGTGCGCCAGCACCATCGTCCGGTGGCGGACAAATCCGATAGCGCCGCCTCAAAAAGCGACCTGGAACGCTTTGGATATTTTCCCGGGAAGCAGTTGCGCGCCGATGCCCCTCTGCTTTATCTCATCGCGCCAGCGCTTCGAATCCACCCCGCAACCGAAGTCGTCTTGCGCTACATATCGCCCGAGGTGGACTGGACGCTGATCGCGCTCGACGAGCGCTGGCGAGAAAAAGTTCGCGTCGTCTTCCGCAAGCGCCGCCAGAAATAAATCTCGCGTCCGTCGATGACGGGATCCCCCGACAAATACTATTGTTTAGCCGCTGCGAAAGTGTAAGTATTGTTTCCGGACAGCGCAATATACGCACCTTGCTGCGCCACCTCCATTGAAAAAGACTGCGGCGTTATATCTGAGATATCCGTTCCAGTCGCCGAGCACGGAGAAGTCCCGGCTGGAGTTAACATCCACGACAGACTGCCGCTTCCATTGCTTTGGACGGAATAGGTCCCTGCGATGCTCACGCTACAGGCCCCAGCGTGGTAGGTC
Organism: Acidobacteriota bacterium; assembly: GCA_021793595.1. The sequence goes on along the minus strand of JAJYSL010000195.1, from coordinate 7,334 downwards.
TGGCTGTTGAGTGTTCCAGTAATGTTTCCATTGCCGTCCGCAATCAACGTTCCGATATACCCTTCTTGCGTAGCGCGAGACCCGAATGAAAATGCATAGGTTCCGGTAACACTCGCATTTGAATATCCTGATTGTGCCTGCACGGGGGGAATGATGCTGCCACCACTCGATCCCGATCGCGACGCTGAACAACCCGAGAGGGATGCGATGGAAAGAACAATGACGACCATGAAAGCATTCTTCATGCTGGTTTCCTCCGTACATTCTTGGCGACTAATGGGAAGCGCAAGCAGTATACTCTATGTGTCGGGACCGCGAGGCAGAGGTCGAGTGTTCATTACTATCTTGTGATCATAGGTACTCGACAGTTTGCCTATGACGACGAGTACGGAAGCTTCCAATCGGCGTTGCTCTTCCAATAGAGGTCGCCGTTGTTCAGTCAGAGGCTCAAAAACCCCTCAGCTAGAGCGAATGCAGGATTTCAATCACGCCTAACCGTTTCCCTTCAACCACATCATGCCTGGAAGCGAAGAAGTTTTCCACCGCTTCGATGATCGCCGGCCCGGTCTTCGCTTCGTAAATAGCCTTGCGCAACCCCGCGCCCCCTGCAACACCATGGGTGAACCAGGAAGCGAACTGCTTCATCTTGCCGGTCGCGTCAGGAAATTCCTGATCCAGCAGCATGGAAAAATATGTGCGAATCAGATTGTAGCGGTCCAGTTCCGTCGGCTGCGTGTAGGTTCCGCTGGCCGTGTACTCGGCGATCTGGCGAAAAATCCATGGATTTGCCGGTGCAGCGCGACCGATCATGACCGCATCGCAATGCGTCTCGGCGATCAGCGCGCATGCATCTTCCGGAGTACGAATATCTCCGTTGCCAACCACCGGAATCGCCACGGCCTGCTTGATGGCGCCAATCCATTCCCACCGCGCCTGCCCGGAATAGCCCTGTTCGCGCGTCCGCGCATGCAGCGCCACGGCATTCAACCCGCTCAACTCCGCCAGTTGCGCCAACTCCACGCACACGATGCTGTCGTCATTCCATCCCATGCGAAACTTCACGGTGAACGGAATCTTTACAGCCGCGCGCACCCGCTCAAAAATTCGCGCAATCAGCGGCAGGTCGCGCAGCAATCCGCTGCCTCCATTGCAGCTCACGACACGTTTGGCGGGGCATCCCAGGTTCAAATCCACAATGTCGAAGCCCGCATCTTCCACAATGCGCGCCGCCTCCGACAACGTTTCTGGGTCGGAGCCAAACAACTGCGCGGCGATAGGATGTTCGTCTTCGTAGTACGTCAGGTACCGCTTGCGCTTCGATTCACGCATGCGTGACAGCCCGTCCGCCGAGGTGAACTCCGTCATGATCAGCCCGCAGCCCGACTGCTGATTGGTCACGCTGGCTTCAATTCCATCAGAAAAATTCGTCGTCGCGTTTTCCCGGGCTTCCGTGTGACTGAACAAGCTCGCATTGCGAATGAATCGGCGAAACACCGTGTCCGTCACGCCAGCCATCGGCGCCAACACCGTGGCCGGCGCAATCGAAACCGAGCCAATCTGCAGCGACGCAGGAACGCGAACCCTCTCAGGCATCGCATGCTCCGCCGGATTGTCCCAGTGCTTTTTCATGGCCTCAGACAGCTTCTAAATGCAACAACCAAAAGGCCCCCGCCGCGGCGGAGGCCTCAGTGTGCTTCAAATGCGAGCGCCGTTACTTGGCGGTTCCGGCGGCTGCCTCTGCCTTCGAGGAGTCCGACTGCGCGTACTTGCGGCGGAAGCGCTCCACGCGACCGGCGGTATCAATCATCTTCTGCTTGCCAGTAAAGAACGGGTGGCAGTTGGAGCAGATCTCCATGTGGATGTCGCCCTTGTGGGTCGAACGAGTCTCGAAACTATGCCCGCACGCGCATACCACGCGGATGGTTTCGTAATTTGGATGAATTCCTTGCTTCGGCATGGTGACAGAAACCTTTCTCAAAACGCTAACCTCCAGTTTATGCGAGATTCCCACAGCTTGCAATCCAGGATTTCTCCATCGACCCGGCCCCGGCCTGCGATACTGAAAAAGCAGTTAGGAATCCCGAATCGCTCATGGAAAAATTGACCGACAATCCCGCAGCCACCTGTGCCCATTGCGGCGGAATTGGCGTCATCCTGGTGCGGCGCGGCCGGGAGCAGTTCGCGTCGGAATGTACCTGCCGCATCAGCCAAAAGGCGACCCTCCGGCTTCAGAAAGCCCGCATACCTCAGCGCTACACCCACTGCTCGCTGGAAAGCTTTGACACTGGTTTTCGCGGCGCTGATCCGTCTCTGAGCATGGCACTGATGACCACCCGCCGCTTTGCCGACGGCTATCCCCTGGAAACTGCAGGACGAGGGCTATTGCTGACCGGCAGCATTGGCTGCGGCAAAACGCATCTCGCGGTCGGTTTGCTGCGAGAGATTGTCGAGCAGCGCGGCGCCACCGGAATTTTCTGCGATTATCGCGACCTGCTCAAGCAGATTCAGAATTCTTACAATCCCCAGGTCGCCACTACGGAACTGGAGATTCTCCGCCCCGTCTTTGAAGCAGAAGTGTTGCTGTTGGATGAACTGGGTGCGGTCAAGCCGACGGACTGGGTTTGGGACACAGTCGCGCACATCCTGAACACGCGCTACAACGACAAGCGAACCACGCTGATCACAACTAACTATCCCAATCAGCCGTCGGCCTTAGTGCAAGCACAATCGACTTCCGTCACGGATCGAGATATCTCTCGAGCAGCCCCCGCCAACGCTGCTATGCGCGCCATGAGGGAAGAAACGCTAGGGGATCGCATCGGGGACAGAATGCACTCTCGTCTACATGAAATGTGCATCACGGTGTCCATGCACGGAGATGATTTTCGCCGCACCGTGCGCCGCGCCAGTTTCCTCTAGGACGAAACACTCTTCAACGCAACGCAGTCGTGCCATAGCTGGTTCGTGCGACCGCCGTACTCGATCGCTGCTAAACTCAGCCGCCTCCACCCATATCAAAAAAACGGCGCAGCCGCCAACACCATCAACGCCGCCGCTAGCGCGGCCGCACGGTAGATGGTGTCCCCTTGTGGTTGGACAGAGCGTCTTCGCGTTTGCTTCTTGAGAGCCTGCAACATAAGTTTGCTCCTGCTGGAACTGTCGAAGCGACGGCCACGGCCAGGGCCGCATCCATTCACTCCACGCTGCTTCTGTACTTATGACGTCTGTTTCGGCGAAACGGATTCGGTTCTTGAATCAATTTTCTGTTTTTTTCCTCGTTGACTCCCGCTTCAGGATTATTTCCGCCACCCTCCAGTCGAGTTACAATCGGCGCATGAACGACCCAGAATCGGGACCCTCTCAAAATCCCACTCCACCTCGCGAGCCCATTCTCTTCGCAGCCGAAACCCCTTCAGCCAATAGTGCAGCAAGGGGGGGCGAACGTAACTGGACGCCGTGGATTGTTGCGTTGGTCGTGATCTGCGGTGGACTCGGACTCGTGTTCTGGCTGGGGCGGCCGGCCGGCAATTCCAAGGGGAGTGGTGTCGATCCTTATGCGAAATACGTGGTTCTGGGCAATGTGCAAGTCAGCCAGGCCAGCAATTTTGCCGGGGATCAACTTACCTATGTCGATGGCACCATCGAGAATCGCGGCAATCGCACGATTACCTCGATGACCCTTCAGGCCGCGTTCCCCAATGAAACTGGCGACGCACCCCAGATATTGCAGGCGCCCCTCAGCCTCATCCGTTCTCGCGATCCCTACGTGGACACGCAGCCGATCAGCCTCGCCCCCCTGCCCCCGGGGAAGAGTCAGGACTTTCGCCTGGTGTTCGACAATGTCTCTCCAATGTGGAATCAGCAGCCTCCCTCGCTCCGAATTGTGAATCTCGGAAGCCGCCCTTAAGTCGTCCGGCCCATCCAGGGACCGCTCCGATCTACGGGTCTTACGGAGGTACTTTTTGCCGGGTTACGAGCATGTTTTACGCGATTCCAGCCAGCCTCTAATCCATGGGTTTTCCCTAACCTTCCCGGCCTACCTACCCCTGCCTTTAGAATCAGCTAGTTGAACTTTCTCCATGCCCCGTTTGCAACCGTCTGCGCTTTGGCACCGCGCTTGCAAATAGGAATGGCATTACCAAGTGCCAGTAGCGCGGCACAGTCATGGAAAAGTGATGAAAACGTACAATTCAAAAAGTTTGCTCAGAATTGCAACGATAGTACTCGCCGCCAGCACCGCGCTCCCGCTCATGGCACAGTCGGCGTCGAATGCCCAGGTGCAAACCGGAACATCAACCGCTGCATCCGATTCCGGCACTACCGCCATGTCTGCAACGGGTCAGCCGCCGCTGGAAACGCGTCCTCATGAGGGTTTCTGGGGACATCTAAACCCGATGGCGCGCAAAAAGTGGGTCAATCGTCAGCTGAACCCCGTTAAGGATCGGCTGAACGAGCTGGATCAGGTTTCGGCCGCCAATGCTCGCGATATCAAGGACGTTGACGCACGGGCCCAGGCTGGCATTAGTAAGGCGCAACAGACCGCGAACACCGCCGATCAGCACGCAACAGCTGCTGGCAACACAGCGAATCAGGCAGAGCAGACAGCCCAGCAGGCCAGCACTCAGACCGCTGCCATCGGAACCGCTGTCAGCAATCTGGATCAATACCAGACCGTCACGACCGTCGAGATTCGTTTCCGCAGTAGTTACAGCCCGCTCGGCCAAAACTCGAAGGATGCGCTCGATCAACTGGTCAGCCAGCTTCAGGGACAGCGCGGATATCTGATTGACGTCCAGGGTTATTCACCTCTTCGTGGTCAGGCCGGTATCACGGCCTCCCACAATATGGCTGCGGCCGTGACACGCTACTTGGTCACTGACCGTCAGGTACCGCTCTACAAGATTCGCCAGATCGGGCTCGGCAACGCTCCACTCACCGTAAGCGATGCCAGCAAGACCCGCCATGGCAGCGTCGTGGAAGTCACACTGATGCATAACAGTTTGTCAACCTTGAGCGCATCGAACGATGGTGCCTCAATAACCGGCGCGGCGCAGTCCGGTAACGCGCAGTCCTCCTCGAATAGGACTGCGTCGCAGCCAAGCTCGACAGAATAAAAAAGGTTGACTCAAAAGCTCTCACACAAGAGAGAACCAAGGCAGATTGGCCCCTCACACGAGGGGCCCTTTTTTTGACCTTTTAACTTAAGGTCAGTTCCGCCAGCGTTCCCCCGCACACCACCGCTATCGAATTCAGCTCGATCCCGCACTGACGGAAATGCCCCCTCGGCGGCAACTGCACGGTCACTTTCACCGGCACGAGCGCGCTTCAGAGCGACGGCAGCGGCACAGCTTCCGTCATCACAGCTCCAGGCGGCGCAATCGCGTCCGGAACGGCGGCCAAACGATGAGTCTCGCAGCGCAGCCTTGACCGGACAGCCTTGAGTTCTACTTTAGAATCGCCATCTGTTTGCCTACATGAGCCATCGTCTCCAGCGCCTGATCCAGCTGGGGACGCGTGTGTTCGCTGGTCATGATGGTGCGGATTCGCGCCTTGCCTTCCGGAACAGTTGGGAACGCGATGCCTGTCGCCATCACGCCCGCGTCGAATAGCTTGCGGGAAAACTCCATCGCAACTCGACCTTCGCCTAGGATGATTGGAGTGATGGGCGTCTCGCTTGCGGGCGTGTTGACGCCGCCAATATTGAAGCCGGCAGCCGCCAGTTGCTTTTTAAAATAGCGGGTGTTGTCCCATAGGCGCTCGATCCGCTCCGGTTCGTTCTCCAGGATGTCGAACGCAGCGATGCAGGTGGCCGCCACCGACGGAGGATGCGACGTGGAAAACAGAAATGGTCGCGCCCGGTGATACAAGTAGTCGATCAGGTCGCGCGAGCCGCAGACATATCCGCCCAACGCACCAATCGCTTTTGAAAGTGTCCCGACTTGGATATCGACTCGTCCATGACAGTTGAAGTGGTCCACACTGCCGCGACCGTTGCGCCCCAAAACGCCGGAGGCATGTGCATCATCCACCATCATAATGGCGCCATATCTATCGGCAAGGTCGCACAGCTTGTCGACCGGACCGATGTCACCATCCATGGAGAACACGCCGTCGGTGATCAGTAACTTGTGGCCCGGTTCTGTTTGAACCTCTTGCAGCAACGCTTCGGCATGCGCGATGTCGCGATGACGAAAGACTTTTACCTTGGCGCGGGAGAGGCGAGCGCCGTCGATAATGCTGGCGTGGTTCAATTCGTCTGAAATGATGAAGTCATCTTTGCCGAGAATGGCCGAAACCGTCCCGGCGTTCGCGGTAAATCCGGACTGAAAGACAACGCAGGCTTCGACATTCTTGAAGCGCGCGATCTTCTCTTCCAGCTCCATGTGGATGCGCATGGTTCCGGCGATAGTACGCACTGCGCCGGAGCCGACCCCATATTTGCGCGTGGCTTCGATCGCGGCCTCGCGTAGCTTTGGATGCACCGTCAGTCCCAGGTAATTGTTGGACGCAAGATTGATGACACGTTTTCCGTCGTAGGTGCAAACCGGCTCCTGTTGATCTTCCAGGATGCGTAAATGGAAGTAGGTCCCCTTTTGCTTCAACTCATCCAGCTGGGCGGATAAATACGCCAGTTGAGGGCGCGCGGCGAGCTTGGTGGTCATGATTCGAACTCCCTTGTGCTGAAAGACTCCAACGGTTCCATCCTAATCCCTACGTTTTCGCTCCGGTGCATGCACTCAATACCTAGCCAAAGATATTTGAAATTTGCCTCTATCGGTCGCCGGGCCGATGATCTTGTTGTGTGGACGAGATCGCGGGAGGGACGACCGATGGAGGGGTTCGCCAGGCTGTTTGGCAGCCTGCTTTTGTTTGTATATCACTGTTTCGACCGGGTGGTGATTCAAGGTTATCTGAGCGGGTTGTCGCGGCCGGGGCAGGTGACGTATTTTTTCCATGACGTAGTCGGCGAACCGGTGATCGACAAGTCGGTACTCTCGCGGCGGACCCAGGAGTATCGAGACTGGGTCGAGGCGTTCGCGCGCAATCACGATGTTTCCATCGAATGGGCCGAGCCGAAGGTGCGCAAGGAGGATTACGTCCGTCCCGCACAACGGCGCATGAAGCGCGCCCTCAACGGCGTCATCCTCGACAATCTCAGCAGCCACAAGGTGGATGGAGTCCAACAAGCCATCGCCGCAGCGAGCGCGACTGTGCTCTATCTGCCGCCCTATTCGCCCGACCTGAATCCGATAGAAAAGCTCTTTTCCAAACTCAAATCGCCGCTCCGCAAGGCCGCCAGACGATCCCTCGATGCCTTATGGACGGAAATCGGC
>JAJYSL010000194.1 GCA_021793595.1 Acidobacteriota bacterium | reverse complement strand
AAATCTTTTGTTTTCATGGTGCCGGGAGGGGGGGTCGAACCCCCATGACCCGAAGGTCGGCGGATTTTGAGTCCGCTGCGTCTGCCAGTTCCGCCATCCCGGCGCGGTGACACTGTCGATTCTAAATGAAGACAGCCGGATTGCGCTCGCAGACAGGAATAACCACGCGAAGTTTCCAGGATTAAACCAGCGGATACCAGGATGATTTTGTCGTGAATGGCGAGACTATTTGTGTTGCGCGGACATCGCGTCGAGTGCGAGATTCAACTCTAGAACGCTTACGCGAGGCTCGCCCAGAATCCCAAATTGTCTCGGTTCCATGTGGACCTGTACCAGATGCTCCACCCGATCGGCTGGAAGTCCGCGAACTTGCGCGACTGAGGCGACCTGGTACTCGGCTGCGGCGACGGTAATGTCAGGATCCAATCCTGAGCCTGAGGTCGTGACCAGATCCACTGGCACGTCGGTGCCGGCATTGTGCGTCTTGGCTTCGCGGCTCTTCCAGTACTGCACACTCCGCTCGACACGCGCGATTAAGGTTGCGTTGGTTGGCCCGAGATTCGAGCCGGAAGAGTCTGCGGCGTCGTAGCCGCTACCCGCTGCAGATGGACGGCTATTGAAGTAGCCGGGGCCCGTGAATGGCTGGCCGATCAATCTCGAGCCGACAAGAACACCATTCTTCGTGATCAACTCTCCATTGGCTTTCGCCGGCATCAGAAGGTGGGCCAGCCCAGTGACGGCGAGCGGGTAGCCCAGACCGAGCAGGATGGTCGTCACCAAAGTAAACAAACACGCTGTGATGAATTGTTTCCGCATATCGATCCTCAAATTAGGTGCATGACCGTGATCGCCATGTCGATGAGCTTGATGCCGAGGAAGGGAAGAATGATCCCCCCCAGCCCGTAGAGCAAGAGGTTGTTGCGCAGCAGAACTTCCGCATTCATGGGCCGATATTTCACCCCACGCAACGCTAACGGGATTAGCGCGACGATAATCACTGCGTTAAAGATGACTGCGGATAGGATGGCTGACTGCGGTGTTCGCAGATGCATAATGTTCAACGCGCTGAGAACCGGAAATGTCGCGGCGAACATCGCGGGGATGATGGCAAAATACTTCGCGACATCGTTGGCGATGGAAAAAGTTGTGAGTGCGCCGCGGGTCATCAACAACTGCTTGCCGATCTCCACGATTTCGATCAGCTTGGTCGGGTTCGAATCCAGATCGACCATGTTGCCGGCTTCTTTGGCGGCTTGTGTGCCGGTGTTCATTGCGACACCGACATCCGCCTGGGCCAGTGCGGGAGCATCGTTGGTGCCGTCGCCGGTCATCGCGACCAGCTTACCCTCAGCTTGCTCGCGCCGAATCAGATCCATCTTGTCTTTCGGTTTTGCCTCCGCCAGGAAGTCATCAACGCCAGCCTCGCGGGCGATTGCCGCCGCGGTCAGTGGATTGTCGCCCGTGATCATAATTGTGCGGATGCCCATGGCACGCAGCTGTGCGAAACGTTCGCGCATGCCGCCCTTGACAATATCTTTGAGATGGATCACTCCCAAGGCGCGATTGTTTTCCGCAACCACCAGCGGAGTGCCACCGCTGCGCGCAATCATTTCTACTTCCGCGCGGACCTCGTCTGCGAGGATGCCTCCGGATGTATGCAAATAAGTTGCAATCGAATCTGCTGCGCCTTTGCGAATGGTGCGCCCGTCGACGTTGATGCCAGACATGCGCGTCGTGGCGCTGAAGGGGACAAATTCCGCGTGCATGGTTGTCAGGTCGCGCCCGCGCAATCCATAGGTCTCTTTTGCCAAGACAACGATGGAGCGGCCTTCCGGCGTTTCATCGGCAAGCGAAGAAAGTTGCGCCGCATCGGCAAGCTGGTCTTTGCTGACGCCTGGGGCCGGAAGAAATTCTGTAGCCTGCCGATTACCAAAGGTGATGGTTCCGGTCTTGTCGAGGAGGAGCGTGTTTACGTCTCCGGCAGCTTCTACAGCTCGCCCGGACATGGCCAGCACGTTGTGTTGGACAAGTCGATCCATACCGGCGATCCCAATCGCGGAAAGCAGGCCGCCAATTGTCGTCGGAATCAAGCAGACAAGCAGCGAGACAAGCACAAAGACCGTCTGCGGCGAGTGCGAGTACAGGGCAATCGGCTGCAGAGTGACGACTGCCAACAGGAAAATGATGGTGAGGCCGGCGAGCAGAATGTTCAACGCAATCTCGTTCGGAGTTTTCTGACGTTCGGCGCCTTCGACCAAGGCAATCATCTTGTCGATGAAGGTTTCTCCCGGGTTGGAAGTGATACGAATCTTGATTTGATCAGAGAGGACGCGGGTACCTCCCGTAACTGCGGAGCGGTCCCCGCCGGACTCTCGAATGACAGGGGCGGATTCGCCGGTAATGGCGGACTCGTCGACCGAAGCCACGCCGTCAATAATCTCCCCATCACCTGGAATCATTTCGCCTGCGGAGACAATGACGATATTGCCAGAACAAAGCTTGGAGCTGGGGACTTTCTCGACCACGCCCTTATCGTTGACCCGATTCGCCATGGTCTCGGACTTGGCTCGCCGAAGCGCATCGGCCTGCGCTTTACCTCGGCCCTCAGCCATGGCTTCTGCGAAGTTTGCGAACAGCACCGTGAACCATAGCCACAGCGTGATCTGGAGATCGAAGACGATTGCCGTTCCATGCCTGCCGATGTGCTGCAGCAGAAGCACGGTGGTGATTACGCTGCCGACTTCGACAACGAACATCACCGGATTTTTCATCATGTTGAAAGGGTTCAGTTTGGGCAACGAATCGATCAGGGCGCGGCGTGCAATCTGCGGATCCCAGATCGATCGTTGGTGCGTGTTTTTTTGTTTCGCCATCTTGTTTCTCCGAACAGCCATGCTCTGACTAGAAGGTTCTTCCTGCGTACATCAGCAGGTGTTCAAGGATTGGACCCAGCGTCAACGCTGGAAAAAAGGTCAATGCGCCAACAATGACAATCACGCCAGTCAGAAGGATGGTGAACAATGGTGTGGTCACCGGAAACGTCCCTGCGGATGCGGGAGCGATTTTCTTCCGAGCCAGGTTTCCTGCCACCGCCAACATCGGAACGATCATCAGGAAACGTCCACTTAGCATCACGATTGCGAGGGCGAGGTTAAAGTAATTCGTGTTGGCATTCAGCCCCGCAAAGGCTGAGCCGTTATTGCCGGCTGCCGAGGAAAAGGCGTACAGGATTTCCGAAAGGCCGTGCGGACCTGCGTTCGTCAGGCTACTGAGTCCGAGATGAGGCAGCAAGACCGTCGCCGCGCTAAAACATAAGATCAACAGCGGGAAAATAAGGACGTATAGCATCGCCATCTTCACGTCATAGGCTTCGATCTTCTTGCCGAGATACTCCGGCGTTCGACCGACCATCAGTCCGGCGATAAAGACGGATAGTACAACGAAGATCAACATTCCATACATGCCAGCGCCCACACCGCCGAAGACGATTTCTCCCAACATGATGTTGACCATCGGGACCATTCCACCCAACGGAGTGAACGAGTCATGCATGCTGTTCACCGCACCGCAACTCGCATCCGTTGTCACGGCAGCGAACAGGGCGCTGTTGGCAATTCCGAAGCGGACTTCCTTGCCTTCCATGTTGCCGCCGACCTGCGTTTCTGTTCTTTGCTGGGCGACGCCATGCATCAGCGGGTTGCCGCGTGCTTCCGCCCAATACGCTGTGGTGACACCGGCGAAGAACAGGATTGCCATGGCCGCAAAGACAGCCCAGCCGTGCAGCGGAGAGCCGGTCATGCGCCCCATGGTGACGGTCAATCCAGCAGAAATGGCGAAGATGGCGAGCATCTCCAGCAAGTTGGAAAGCGGGGTCGGATTCTCAAACGGATGGGCGCTATTGGCGTTGAAAAAGCCCCCCCCATTCGTTCCTAACATCTTGATAGCCTCCTGCGAAGCCACCGGCCCCTGCGCGATCGCTTGTGTGGTGATGACCTGGGTGACGGGCTTGCCGTTACTGTCGGGCGTAACGATCTGTTGAGATTCCACTAGGCGCGCGGTGCTGTAGGGATGCAGGTTTTGCACGACTCCCTGCGAGACAAGCACCAGGGCCAGCACAAAAGAAATTGGCAGCAGCACCCATAGAATTGCGCGGGTAGCATCCACCCAGAAGTTGCCGAGCGTGTTTTGCTCGCGCCGGCTGATGCCGCGGATGAATGCAATGGCCAACGCCATGCCGACCGCTGCCGATGTGAAGTTATGATAGGCAAGCCCGGCCATCTGGGTCAGGTACGACATCGTGGCTTCGGGAACATAGGCCTGCCAGTTGGTGTTGCTCGTGAACGACGCGGCCGTGTTCAATGCAAGCACGGCGGGCACATTGGGGAGATGTTGGGGGTTCCAAGGCAGCCACGCCTGGACGCGTTCAATGAGGTAAACGAGCAGCATGGATACGAGGCTGAACAGCAACATCGCGATTCCGTATTCCGTCCAGCGCATCTCTTTGTCCGCCTCAACTCCCGTAAGCCGATAGAGAAGGCGTTCGATTGGAACCAGCACCGGATCCATGAATGTCTTGCGGCGCTCAAAGACGCTGGCCATGTAGATGCCGAGGGGTCGCGCAATCAAAACAATCAGCAAGAAGAACAGCGCGATTTGAAACCATCCATTTGCGGTCATGATTAGAACTTCTCCGGACGCAACAGGGCGAATACCAGATACACCAACATGGATAACGAGATGAGAAGCAGGACTGCGGATTCAATATGCATGGAGTTACCTCAATCGCTCGCACCCGAGCGTGTATCCGATTGCCACCGCGAAAAATAGAAGAGTGAGTAGAACCATCCAGATGTCAGTCACTGTTCCTCTCCTGTCGCCCTTGTAATGTCAAAACATAAATCCGCATTCAATCACTCCTCGTATCTGGCTGGAATGTAAACGGTTTGCGCCGAAGGCATCTCCAGGCGTGAAGTTTACAGCTTGCGTCACGGAAAATTCGTCGCGGACGAAGAACGCTTTCCGTTGATACGTTGGCGTCAAGGTTAGCGACCAAGCCTGGCTGCCCGGACCGTATAACAAGTTGACTGCTCCGTTGTGGGCACCGCCGGTGCTGGAGATATATTCCACTCTTCCGGCTATGGTCAAATTGTGGGGGAAGCTATAACTGCCCAACACAGCTTCGCCCTGAGTTGCCGTCGCGCGGCTGACTCCAATCTTCGCATCCACAGGGACATAGGTGTATTGAAAATATGGCTCGACCATCCATCGCTTAGCGGTGTGGGTGTAGATAAGTGCATAAATATCACTGTTGTTTTGATAGAGAGGGTTGGCGACACTGGAATAACCGGTATGTCCAAGATTGGCGCCCGCCACGAGCTCCAGTCCATTGGCGGCATTCGCCGCATAGGTCAACTGGCCGGTGAGCCAGTTATAGCGGTTGGAATAGAAGCCATCATTCCAAGAAAGAGCGCCGCTCAATTTTCTCTTCGAGTAATTCAACTGCATTCCACGATCGATGTCGTTTTCCTGGTTCCACAAGAGGCCTCTCTCGATGTTCATGTTTTCAAAGCTGAAGGTGTCTTCTGCGCCGATCAACGTTGGCAGCTTGCCGATGAGAAACGAGAAATTGCCCTTGGGAGCAAGCTTTAGATACGCCTGCGGTAAAGCCCCGAAATAGTCGTTGACAGTATTGCGAGTGGAAAGAAACGGCATGCCTATTGCAGGAAGATTGTAGGTACCCGCCTGTAGAAAAAACTGCACAAGTCCGCTGTTTTTTTGAATGAATATCTGTCCGTTGCTGACATCCGCACGTGCGACTCGATCGCTGGAGACGGGGTGGCCCTGCCAAGATCCGAAGCCGCTGAGGATACCATTCACGTTCAGCTTTCCAAATGGCCCTGCGTCAAACGTTCTGGGAGATGCGGCAATGAGCGGGCCAACCATTGCCGGCGTCGAAAGGGGAGCTGCAGGTGCGGTTTCGGCGGGGGTTGCTTGCGATGCGGTCACTGAGCCAGGCTGATTGGCATTTGCATCCATTGCGGCTTGCCCACCGGTTTGCGCGCGCGTGGCTGCGACGGGGAATAATCCGAGGGCAAGGAACGCCGACAAGGTTTTCTTGCCCCCAGACATGATATGTTTTTCGTGATCGAATGAAAACACATTCACCCTCTGACTTTTCGCGCGATCTGCCGCCTGAGTACGAGCAAATCCACGATAACAAAAAAGAAAAAAACCTATCACCACAGCACAGCTCGTTCCCGCGAAGAATGTAGCTAACATCATTGCCTGCTCAGTTCCGATAGATTCGAACTGCCATTAGTTCACACCTATGGGCATAAAAACGGCATAAGAAGATCGTAAGAAAGTTATAAGGATTGCTGGGGACGGATGCCGTCGGGGACAAAGCGATATCCAACCCAAGGTTCCGTAAGGATATATTGGGGTTCACCCGCGGGTTCAATTTTGCGGCGGACCTGTCCTATGAGGACCCGCAAAGATTCAGGCTGATCCACGTTATAGCCACCCCAGACCGCAACCATCAGCGAGCGGCGAGTGATGACCCGATCTGGAGAGAGCGACAGTGCGTGCAGTAGGTCGAACTCCTTGGGTGTGAGATGGACTTCTGTCCCACGCACGAATACCTGGCGGGACCGGGGATCGATACGGAAATCTCCAATCGTCACTTCCGCGGTTTTGTCTTCTTTTTTTGCGGTTTTGACCCGCCGGAGCGCGGCGCGAATTCTGGCAAGAAGCTCGCCGATTTGGAAGGGCTTGGTTACATAGTCATCGGCGCCGGCATCCAGGGCTTCGACCTTTATCTTTTCCTGGTTTCGCACCGACAGCACCAGAATCGGCACGTTGGACCGATCTCGAATCGCGCGACAAAGCTCCACGCCATCCATATTCGGCATGGAGAGGTCGGTGATCACCAAGTCGGCGGGCCAGCTTTTCAGCACGTTCAGCGCGGATTCTCCGTCCGACGCAGATTTCACCCGATAGCCCTGGGCTGTGCAGGCCATGGACAGTACACGAATAATCTGCGCTTCATCATCGACGATCAGGATTCTGCCTGGCTCTGCGGTATCACGACTTGTGCCTGCTGGGTCGGTCATCGAGGTCTCAATGCGGTTCCTGGGTCACGATGTGCACATCGACATGAGGAGCCTCGCGAAGCAGTTTCTGGATTGCCATGAAGTAGAGATAATTGCGCCAGCCTCGAATTGCTGAGCGGCCAAGAATAATCTGGGTGATGCGATGTTCCTTCGCGAAATCGGCAATCGCACTGGCAACGTTGCCGCCCTGAACATGGAAAATCCGCGCTGAGAGATTTTCCGCGAAACGCAGATTTGCTGCCAGGCTTCGACGCTTATCTTCCATTGCGTCGTCGGGCAGATCGACGTGCAGAATGTAAAATTCCGCGTCCATACCCTCGGCCATACGCGCGCCGCGCGCGATCAGTTGCTGCGACGCTGGGTTGGAGCTGATGCAGACGGCCACTCGTTCCTGGACCACCCAGTCCTGCCCCAATTGTTTTCTGCGCAGGTAGGCATCCAGATTCTGATCGACGGCGTGGGTGACTCGCTTCAGCGCCAGTTCCCGCAGCGCGAGCAGGTTGCCGCGCCGGAAGAAATTCGCAAGGGATCTTTCAATTCGCTCAGCCGGATAGATATCGCCGCGCCGCATGCGGGTCTGCAACGCTTCCGGCGTCACATCGACCAGCACAACTTCATCCGCGCGTCCCAGCACCCAGTCTGGAACAGTTTCCCGCACGGTGACGCCGGTGATGCTTTGAACAGTCGGAGCCAGACTTTCCACGTGCTGCACATTTAGCGCAGACATCACGTCGATCCGGTGCTGCAGGACTTCAAGAACATCCTCATATCGCTTTTCGTGCTTGCTGCCGGGAATGTTCGTGTGCGCCAGCTCATCGATCAGAACGACCTGCGGTTTTCTCGCCAGCACGGCATCCACGTCCAATTCTTCAAAGAACGTGCCTTTGTACTCCACCTTTCGGGTAGGGATCGCCTCCAACTGCTTAGCCAACTCGATGACGCGAGGACGCTGGTGAGTTTCGATGAACCCAATGACCACATCTTCGCCTCGATTGCGGCGTCGGATGGCCTCGCTGAGCATGTTGAACGTTTTGCCGACGCCCGG
>JAJYSL010000193.1 GCA_021793595.1 Acidobacteriota bacterium | reverse complement strand
CGAATCCAGCCTAGTTCCAGAAGGGTGCGCAAGGACTTTGAAAGCGCCCCGCGTTCCACGCCGATCAACTGTTGAATGCCATTGAATTTCGTTTCGCCGCCAGCAATCGCGGCAAGAATCGCGTTGTAGGGAGCAGGATCGCGGATTTGTTCACTACCCAAGAGAAATCGGACTTCGTTTTCGAGGATGGCGCGCGGCTGCATCAGCAGCGTGACAATCTCCTCGGCAGGTGGGCGTGACGGATCAACCAGAGCGTGATAGCGCGGCGTTCCGCCAAAGACGCCGTACATGAGCAGCTTTTCGACGACGCCATAGTGCGGGCTGTTTGCGTAGAAACAGGCGACATCTTCGTACTGAAGCGGATCCAGATGAAATATTCCGGCATTGAACCGCCCGAAGAGCGGCGCGCTTTCCTCGCCGAGCGCGGCCATGGCCGAGAGCTGCGAGCCGCAAAGAACCACGAAGAGGGGAGAGTGAACCCCTTCGCGGTCCCACCACGCTTGCAGAATGGAGGCCAACTCAGGAGTCTGCGCAATCAGATAGGGGAATTCGTCAAGGATCAGGGCGAAGCGGCTCGCACCCTTTTTCCTGGCCTGCGCCTGCTGCGTAGCGTAGCGCAGAAGTGCATTCCAGGAGACTGCAATTTCCTCTGCCGTCACCCCCTCGGCGGGGAGCGCCGCAATCAACTGGCGCGCCAGGGTAAGCTGCTGCGTCGCCGCCGTAGATTGTTCGGCCAGATAGTAGCAATGGGGCTTTGCCGGCTCATTGCCGGTTGCTCCCGCCGTGAAATAACGCTGGAGAAGGAAGGTTTTGCCCAATCGCCTGCGGCCATAAAGAAGCAACATTTGCCCGCCGTTTCCGTGGCGCTTCCAGGCGCGATCAAGCGCCGCCAGTTCGACCGTGCGGTCGTAAAACGGATCAGGTTTGATAGTTGAACCAGGCATCGGGAGTCCTTGCTTAAGCGTCATTATTATGAGTTGTCAGTTTATGAGTTGTCAACCTATGAGTTGACAACTCAAGGAATAGCGGCTGCGGATGAGCTAAACCATTCATTTTTGGTGCCTTACTCTTGCGCCCGTGGCGTCTTTAGGAGTCTTTGCCGGAGCTTGAGGAGCCACAGGCGGAAATGCTGGCACTGCCGCTGCTAGGACACTTTGAGCGCGCTACAGACCACGAATGCGGCCATGACGAGTGCACAGAAGGAACTCTCAGCCGCTCTGCGTACACTGTCAGATTCGCATGGCGGCGTTGTCGCACAAGTGGAAAGCGCCAACCATCGCATTGAGTATTCGCTGGAGAGCAGGGTAAAAACAATGGATGCGCTCCTGCATGAGTGGAAGAGCGATCTGCTGCGAATATGGATTCCCATGGTGGCCGGGGCTTGTATGCTGATCGGGCTGTTCGGCGGCATGGAGATACAGGGCTGCCGCGACGCGCCTGCGGTTACACCATCAACTAGCTATAGCTGGCGGTGTCTATGATCTTGGCAGCCTCCCGGTTAACGGCAACCAGGAGGTCTGTCGAGGTCTTGGATGGTGAGGACGAAATGTTGCGGCCCACCTCGGGCGATGGCGCATTGCACGGCTGTCTGTTCGGCGCGGGCGATCCAGTGTTTTATGTCTCTGCCAGACATGCCATGCGACTTTTCTGCCAGCGTGCGGGAAACGCTGGCGAGCGAAAAGTCCAGCGGCTTGGCGCGGAGAAAAATCTCCAGTAGACGCACGCGAGCTTCCGAGTTTGGCAATGGAATTTCGATCTGCTCCTGCAAGCGGCTGCGGATGGCAGGATCGATATGGTCTACGCAGTTGGTGGCGGCGAGTAGACACACATGCGATGTGGATCTGCGAATGCCGTCGATCTCCTGGAGCAGTTGCCCGATGACTTCCTGCAGGAGGGCATCGTTGCCGCTGACATCGCGGTCTCGGGTCAGGATGTCGAGTTCATCCAAAAACAGAATCGCCGGGGCCGAGGCGCGCACGCGCTCAAAGAGATTCTTCACGCGGTTGGCGCTTTGTCCGAGGAAATTCGCTTTGAGATCGGCCGTCGAGGCGGCAACAAACGATAGCCCGCTTTCGTTCGCCAGGGTCCGCGCGATTTGTGTCTTGCCGGTTCCCGGCGGTCCACTGAGAAGACTTCCCGTAGGGATGGAAACGCCGCGCGACTGCCATGCCTCCACGTTGCGAAGCAGCGCGCATAGGGTCTGGAGTTTCTCTTCCGTTTGCCGGTCGAGGACGAGCGTCTGCCAGGTGGCCTCCTTGTCCACCTGCGTATTGCCGGCCACACGCATCGACTGAATGGCAGCATCAAAGTGCCGAGCTTCGATCGCGCCCGGATAGGCCACAGAAACAACTTTCGTCGCCAGCATGGCCAGGTCGCGCCCGGACATGCCAACGGTGCGCGCTCGAATGTCCGGCGGCAGTTCGACGTGAACATCGAGCGCAGCAAGCTCGTTTTGGAGAATCTCCACTCGTGCCTTCTCCTCAGGTAAACAGATTTCTATCTGGCTGCCGAAGCGAGACAGAATGGCATCGTCGAGCATCTCACGACGATTGGTGGCGGCAATCAACCAGACGCCTTCTTCCTTTCCGTCCCACTGCGAAAGAAATGTCTGGACCAGCTCCAGAGCGACCGCATCGGTTTCCGCCGCGCCGCGCTTGCCGAAGATGCTTTCGCATTCGTCAAGAAACAAGACGGCGGGTTTGCTGGCGCGGACCTGCTTCCAGAATTCCGCCACCAGTTGCGCGCTTTGACCGAGGTGCGGATGTTTCAGTTCCGCGAGTGTGGGATGGAAGAAGCGGCGGTTTCCGAGCACCTCCGCAAGCGTGGCTGCCAACAAGGTCTTGCCCGTTCCCGGAGCGCCTTGCAGCAGGACCGCGCGCGGACAAACCAATGTGCCATCGAGAAACAGATCGACCTGCTGCATCAGTTCGAGTTTCTGCGCGTCGGGCAACGCGATCTTCTTCCATGCGGTCTGCGCAGCCGAGGATTGCTGCTGGCGGGCGTGCAATTCCTGCAGTCTATTTTCTAAAGACCGCCGTCGCTGCTCGATCTCGACCAGGCGGCGAAATTCCTCCATAGTCGGTTGCAGAAAGAGACTGCGTTCTGCGAAGACCTTGGAGTAAATGCTTTGCGCGTTGCATGTCTTGCCGTCTTTTCTTGGATTGGGCAGAGGGCAGAATACCTGCGCGCGGGCTTGCAGAGTCCCAAGGGCTGGATAGACCCAAATGGCGCCGGGAGCGGCCGCGAAGTCTCGCGACGCTGCATAGTCGATGGCCAGGAAGGGCGCGAAGTCGTTTGTGCGCGCCGGATCGAGGTTCCGCATCTGGATGAAATTATGGTTCGCAAAATATGTTGGAAGTGTCCGGACCTGCTCCGGATATTCCGCGTTGCCGGAGGGGCCGGTCCAGATTTGCATGCGCACCCGGCATTGGTCGAGGACAAAGCGCCGCAGTTTGCGGGCGATCGAGAAACTGCGGAAGAGGCCATCGGGATGGTGGAGCAGAATACGTCCTGTCGCGCGGCGGACGCATTGCCGGAGATAGCTGCGCAGGGCATGCCTGGCTCTGCGCTCGAGCTTTTGCAAGGAAGCTGCCGTTGACGGCAGCCCGTCGAGCTCGGTTTGCGCAGCGAGGATTTGCTCGCGGAGATGCTGCTCCTGGTAGTGCCAGTATTCGGGCCAAAGCATAGAAAGTCCTTTCAAGAAGAAATGGATTTGAATTGCGAATGATTGTTTGCGTTGATTGCGACGGGAAGGCGGGCGATGGCGTGGAATGAAAGGCAGATTTGCGTTCGCATCAAAAATGAGTTTTATCGATGCTCAGGGAAGCGGTCGATGCGGCCGATGAGTCTCTCGCGATGACGGTTGGATTCGTGGAGTGACGCGTCGATCGCGAACAGACGTTGTTCGATCTTCTCAAGCGGACGCTGCACGATCTGCTCCAGCCTGTCCAGGATGAACTGCAGGGCATAGACAGCCGCAAGGACTGCAATCAGGAATATCGGCCATACAGTGGCTACGATAAGTTGGGTATCAGTCATGGAAAATTTCCTCCTCGGAAATGGGGTGAGGGGTTGTGTGGTAGTGGAAGGCAGGGTGTTTGCTACTGCAATGGAAATGCAATTGGTTGGGAAGGGATCAAGTGTTGAGATGATCTGCCGCATCACGAAACAGCAACGGCAACAATGTGGGTGGCAACGGTTCGGCAGCCTGCGGTAGTCCGAGGATGCCGATAAGGTCGCGCGTGAGCTCTCTCGCATCGCTACTGGCTGCGGCGCCTGCGAAAATGCGCAGACGGCAATATTGAAATTCCAGCTCTGCCGCATACGCGAACACCGTCATGCCAGGAGACGGGTTCACAGGCTCGCTGCCCAGCAGACGCAGACAGACGAACATCCACAGGATGTGTTCAAACACCATGGAAAATTTCCTCCTGATTTGTGGTTGGGGACTGATTCAGGACTTATGGGTTAGGCTATTCGATCATTGCAATTGATGAATGAAAACGCGATCGCCACAGCGTGGAGGTTGGGCAAATGCGGAATTACTGTTATCGAGAAGGATGGACGCTGGTGCAGGAGAGAAGGTGCAGATACTGTCCGCTGTATTCGCGCACAAAGCCCGCTCTATCGGATCCGCATGCATGCGCAGTTTTTGAGGCAAGTTTCTGCGCCGTTTCCATGCTCTGCGTCGCGGCCACGGGTAAATCGTTCTCATTTTCTGCGAAACGGAATATTGGGAATCTGCACCCACATCCCGATATTGCCCTAAATGCAAGAATGCTCTTAACATCGCGACTTCGCGGCTTCCCTTCAAAGGACGCTCAGTCACCGAGCGATGCATCGCAATCGGGACGTGGTTCTGCAGCGATAAGTCAGCAAAAAATGCAGGTAGATTCGAACGATTTTCGGCTCAAGCCGGCAAGCTACTTCGTCGCGCGAATATGAAGCCTCGCTCTCCAGAGTCTCCCGATGAGACCATCTGATTGACTGCTGCTCTTATCGATGGTGCGTAAGCATTTCAAGGAATGCGCGACGGGTAGGAAGCCGGATCGACTCGGGTTAGAATTCCGTCCTTCATCAGAGCGGCTCCAATAATTGTGCGGCCAACGAAAGCTGATGCAGGTGGGGAGAGATGGCCGTAATCTATGGCCATTAGCTCTGGGGATCGAGGAACGCGGGCCAAGCAACCATCCCGCGTGCAGAGTTTCTGCACCATTGAGATGTACGTCAGCTTTGATGAATGTCCATATCTTTCCTGGAGCTGCTGATCGGTATATAAAACATCACCATCCAAACCGTCCTTGATATAGACCGGGCTGGTGCCCCAGAAGTGGCGAACAAACACCAGAGGCAGCGACGGATACCACTCTGCCTGCACCGAGGGTGTGTAAGCGATCGGCAATCCGATCCCAATCCGTGGCCTGATGATTCCGCACTTGCGCCATGATAACGATGTGCGGCTTCAAACGTGCAATCTCATGTAAAGCGTAGCGATTGGAAACAGCGCAATCCAGTGCAGGCGCGTCAGTTTCGCCGCCATCGATGCTCGGACTGCAACCCGAGCTGGCTACCTGAGCCATACGACGACGCCCGGCAAAAAATTGCCGCAGGCCGAAGGAGAGGGCCTGGGCATGAGAATCGCCCCAGAGAAATACCGACTGACCGACGGGAACATCCGTGCAAGAGGCGGCAATGCGTTGCTTGCGGGTTTTGGTGTCCCAATCGTAAAAATCGCACTCCGCACGATAGGTGGCATAGAGGCCATGTACATGGAGATTGTCGTAATACGCCAGAAAGGTCCACTTTGGAGCCTGATTGATGGCGCGATCAGGCAACCCTCTCAATCCCCAAGTACCCATCGCGACCGCGGCAATCATCGCCATCGATGTGCACAAGCCAGTCACCTTCTGCAGGCTGTGGCCGCCATGGCGCAACGGCGTCTCGACAAATTTGTATGTCAGCCAGGCCAGGAAGATTGCGACAAAAACCAGAACCGCGCGAATCTGGATACGGACTGGACCAAACTCGACAATTTCCGCGAAGGAGAGAAGTGGCCAATGCCAAAGATAGAGCGGATAGCTGATCAGGCCGAACCACACGATCAGTGGACTTGAAAGAACTCGGCGATTCAACCATGCACCCGGACCCGCCGAAATGACCAGGCATGTTCCGAGAGTCGGCAGGAGAGCCCACCACCCCGGGAAAACCGTGGCACTCGTCAGCAGGAATACCGCTGTCGCTACCAGGACGAAGCCGGCAACGGATCGAATCTCCGAGAACAGAACTGGCTCAAGTCTTGGAAACATTCGCTGTGCCGCGGAATACCAGCCACCGCCAGGATGCAGGGTGGCATAGGCGAGCAGGCTGCCAAAAGCCAGCTCCCAGAAACGCGTGAAGGGTAGATAGAAGTCGGCAGACGGATTGATGTGTGCCACGTATAGGTTCAACGCGAAGGAAGCGACGGCTATGAATGCAGCCACCCTCAGCAGGCTAACTCGCAAGCGCCAGGCCGTATAAAGCAGGAGTGGCCACGCCAGATAGAATCTGTTCTTCAATCCCTAATGACCACAGATGCAGCAATGGCTTTGTTGCCGAAGATGTGTCGAAATACCCTGCCTGCTGGAACAGCACAATGTTGGACACGAAGCCAGCGCCAGCCGCCGTTTGCAGGGCCAATTCCGAATAGGGTACCGATGGAAGTGTGAACCATCCGAAAATAAAGCAAGCCAGCAACACCACAATAAGAGTCGGGAAGATCCTGCGAATCCTTCGAACGTAAAAGGTTTTGAAGTCGAATGCATTCTTTTCCAGGCCTTTGAAAATGATGCTGGAGATGAGGTAGCCGGACAGAATGAAGAAGACATCGACGCCGACGTAGCCGCCGCGCGCGATGCGGGGCCAAGCGTGGAATGCGACCACGGCAAGACCGCGCATCCCGTCGATATCGGGACGGTATGTCGGAATGCGGCAGTGGCGATGTTGCGCCGTTGCCAGTGGAAATTGAGTCGTGGGTTGAGGCCAAAGGCCGCGGCTCCTTGCGAGGGAATCGACCGGGTCGACGCATCTCACATTCTCCCGGTTATATTGTCAGCATGGGTGGCCGGAATTCACTGCATACAAGATTTCGTCGCTCCTGCCCCCTATCGAAGAACAGATACACTGATTCCGACAGCCAAACTCGCAGCGTCTCAATCAGGCAGAGGTGTGAATGGAGAAGACTCTCAACAAACCTTTTATTCATAAATTTGCCGACGTGTCTTCCGTGACCATCGGGAATGGAACCAGAGTTTGGCAGTTCGTGGTGATCTTCGCGGGCGCCAGGATCGGCTCCGAATGCAACATCTGCGCTCATGTCTTGATCGAAAACGACGTAATTATCGGGGATCGAGTGACTGTCAAGAGTGGCGTTCAGTTATGGAATGGCCTTCGAGTTGGCGATGATGTTTTTATTGGACCGAACGTCACCTTCACGAATGACAAGTTTCCCCGCAGCAAACAGTATCCGATCAGATTTCTTGAGACGACCATTGAAAACGGTGTATCGATCGGAGCCGGTGCTGTCATCCTGCCGGGGCTTCTCATTGCAAGAAACGCTATGGTCGGGGCAGGAGCGATAGTTACGAGGTCGGTCCCGCCACGAGCGATTGTGGTTGGGAATCCGGCGCGGATTGTCGGATATACCGATACTGACAGACAGACTCAAAACGATTCCCAACAAGTTGCGCGGTTCGAGTCGACGATATCCGAGGTCGCTGAGTCAGTGGTGAGTGGCGTGACCTTCCATAAGTTCCCATTCATCTCCGACATGCGCGGGAACCTCAGTGTCGGGGAATTCGAACGGGCAGTACCATTCAAGCCGAAGCGATATTTTTTGGTTTTCGATGTGCCTAGCGCGGAGACAAGAGGCGAACACGCTCATCGCCGGCGCGAACAATTTCTTGTCTGCATCAAGGGGAGATGTTCGGTGGTCGCCGATGACGGCAAGAAGCGACAGGAGTATCTCTTGGATAGGCCCAACCTAGGGCTGTACCTTCCCCCTATGACGTGGGGCATCCAATATCGCTATTCCCCCGATGCTGTGCTGCTCGTGTTCGCCTCGGAATATTACGATAGGGATGATTACATACGAGATTATGGGGAATTCTTGAAGCTAGGTGCGTGTCGGGCATAGCGTTTTCGCCAAGGGCGATGCAAGGTTTTTCCGGGCTGGTGTTCGAACTGGGGGCGCGGGCAGTATCCCGCTGGTAGGTTATAGCAAGCTTGCTGCGCCGTTTT
>JAJYSL010000192.1 GCA_021793595.1 Acidobacteriota bacterium | reverse complement strand
TCTTCTTTCTTGGCGCCCCGCTGGTACAGCAGCCGCACATTGCGAACAAAAATGATTTGGAAGGGAGCCATCAAGGACGGTGTGCTCACCTGATCGATAGCGTCGAAGACGGTGGCCTCCGACAGGTCCACTTCCGCCACGCAATACTCGCGAAATTGCGGATCGATCAGGGCCTCGACGATTCCCCGCCGGCACTGCTGTTGCAGAAAGGCTTCATCGCCCAGCAGCACATATCCCGGCCGGCGCGCATCGCTTCCCACTTCGCGCAACAGGCGCTGCATGGCAGCAAAGCCACCGCCCAGCTTCGTATCCTTCTGCCCGGTTGCAGCGGTCTCGCGTCTGTCCGCCATGGCTAAAACGACTCCAGCAGATCGCTTACCAGCGTCTGGGCAAAATCACGGGCCATGCGATGCACCGCGGGCGTATCTTCCTGAATAAAACTCGAGAGGTCGGCCGTCTCCTGATACTGCGAGCGGAATTGGAAATGATCGTTACTATAGAGCACTTTCCCCGCTGCATCCGTTAGCACCACGCTCGCCGTCACCGTAATCAGATAGCTGGAGGATTGGCCTGTCTGCGGATTGTAGGTGAGCGGTGTGTAAATTTCTGTCAGGATGGTCCCGCGCAGTGTGGCATCCGCGGCGTGCGGACGATCGCTCTCCGTAACCCGATCCCGGGTGCGGCTGGTCAGCTCCCGCACGACAGCATTGGTGAAAGCCACCTCGGTATGGTAGTTCTCGACATTCGTCTTGAAGATGGGAACATCGATCGATCCAATGTCCGGTGGCAAGTGGGTGGAGGTGGCGACCGTGTGATAGCCGCAGCCCGTGACAAGCAGCAGTAAGGAACCGGCGAGAGTGGCAGCGAGACGCATAAACGAGAAGGGACTTTTTGATTGTACGTTTTTCGCCGCAGGAATTGGCACTGAGAGCGCCGCATGCGCTGAACAATTCCGTTGCGCCAAGAAGAAAGGAGCAGCTCGCCTTGGCGAACTGCTCCCTGAAAAGACCTGAACTTCGAACCTTCATCCAAAAGCAGCAGTAACGCGTCCTATGCCGGAGAAGGCTGCTCGCCGCCAAAACCCGGTGCGCGTCCTGCATCCGGCTTCAGCACTTGCTGCACATCGCCACCGGACCCGGTTGGCGGCAGCTCGAGCGGCGGCAGATCCTTGCCCTCGATCAGCAGCTTCAGCTCCGCCGCATCCAGCGATTCCCGATCGAGCAAAGCCTTAGACATGCGGTGCATCAGCGGCTGGTTGTTCTCCAGTAGCGAGTGTGCCGACTGATAGCCATTATCCACCAGCATGCGCACTTCCGAGTCGATCTGGCGCGCCGTCTCTTCGCTGAAGTCGCGATGCTGAGAAATCTCGCGGCCCAGGAAAATCTGCTCTTCCTTCTTGCCGAAAGTCAGCGGTCCCAGGCGGCTCATCCCATATTCGCATACCATTTTGCGCGCCAGTTCCGTTGCCCGCTCAATGTCGTTGCCCGCGCCCGTGGTCATCTGGTTCAGGAAGATTTCCTCCGCACAACGCCCTCCCATCAGGATGGCAAGCTGCGTTTCCAGATAATCCTTGCTGACCGTGTGCTGCTCATCTTCGGGTAGCTGCATGGTCAATCCAAGCGCCATGCCCCGGGGAATGATGGTCACCTTGTGTAGCGGATCGGCATGCTCCCGCAGCGCCGCCACAATCGCGTGGCCAGATTCGTGATATGCCGTGGTGCGCTTTTCCTCGTCGGTCAGCAGCATCGACCGGCGCTCCGCGCCCATTAGCACCTTGTCCTTAGCGGACTCAAAGTCGTACATCGTGGCCACTTTGCGGTTGGCCCGCGCCGCGCTAATCGCGGCTTCATTCACCATGTTGGCCAGGTCCGCGCCTGTAAATCCGGGAGTGCCCCGGGCCAGCACGCGAAGATCGACATCCTCGGCAAGCGGCACCTTTTTAACATGGACGCGTAACACCTCTTCTCGTCCGCGTACGTCCGGTCGGCCCACGATGACGCGGCGGTCGAAGCGACCCGGCCGCAGCAAAGCGGGATCCAGCACATCCGGCCGGTTGGTCGAGGAGATCAGGATGACCCCATCATTCGACTCAAACCCATCCATTTCAACCAGCAGTTGGTTCAGCGTCTGCTCGCGCTCGTCGTGCCCGCCGCCAAGTCCGGCGCCGCGATGACGTCCCACGGCATCGATTTCATCGATGAAGATGATGCAGGGAGCATTCTTTTTTCCCTGCTCAAACAGGTCGCGAACCCGACTGGCACCCACGCCGACAAACATCTCCACGAAGTCCGAGCCCGAAATGGAGAAAAACGGGACATTGGCTTCGCCGGCAACTGCCCGCGCCAGCAGCGTTTTTCCGGTTCCCGGAGGGCCCACCAGCAGAACGCCCTTTGGAATACGCCCACCCAGCTTCTGGAACTTGGGGGCATCGCGCAAAAATTCGATAATCTCCTTCAGTTCTTCCTTTGCCTCTTCTACCCCGGCCACATCCTTGAACGTAACTTTCTTCTGCTGCATGGACAGTAATCGTGCCTTGCTCTTGCCGAACGACATCGCTTTGTTGCCGCCCGTCTGCATCTGCCGCATCATGAAGAACCAGAATCCGGCCAGCAACAGCAGCGGTGATAACTGGATCAGGATGTTGAACCAGGCGCTTCCCTGCGAATCCTTGATGGTGACGCTGACCTGGTGGTCTTGCAGAACCTTGTACATGTCGGGATAATTCGACGGCACGGTCGAATGGAAGGCCTCTTTGCCGGTCCGATAGTGCCCCCGGACGTCGTTGCCCGTGATCGTTACGTCGGCAATCTGGCCCTGCTGAGCGTCTGACATGAACTTGGAGAACGCGATCTCCTGGTCCTTGCCCATCCCTACACCGCTCTCGACCACGTGCCAAAGAACGATGAGACAGGTTGCGATCAGCACCCAGAAAACGATTGTTTTCACCGTTGAATTCACGAACTACCCTCGTTTCGTACTCTCTCTTGCGGAATCAGCCAGGCTGAGGAAAGAAATGCACTCGAACCAAACGACAAGAAACCTATCCCGCTTCCCAGCTGCGTGCCTGCTAACTTACTGGAAATTAGACGCTGTAGTGGTCTGTTCGGTCGCACCTATTTCCTACATCTTTGCGGCCATGTGAAATGATCGTACCTGAGCCGCCGAACCACTGCCCAGTGAAATGTCACCCGTTTAAATTTTACTCCCAAGCGGGGATACGTCACCGAATTCCCGCACAAATCTGGTTGTTATCATAACTTTGCTGTTGGCGCGATTTGGGCAGGTCGACTACGAAATATCGTCGGTGTTGAATCCAGGCTTATGGACGGGGACGGTGACAGTGCGTCCGACCAGTTTGCGAACCACATCATCCATCTGGACCTGCGGTTCGGAAACCGCAGTCATGCGCTCCAGCAGACCATCATCTTCCAACTTTTCCAGCAGCACCACGGCATGGGCAACGGCAACGTCGTCCTGATTTAAACCTTCGGGTGTTTTTGCCTTGATGCCCACTGCATCGGGTTCGATGGACAGCAGATCAGCCAGACGCTCGCGCAACTTTTCCGCGACTGGACCGATCTTGGGCGCAGCCAGCACCAGAGTGGTATCGATATTCGAAATACGATAGCCGGCATGCTGGATCTCCTCCAGCGCGGTTTGCAGAAACACCGCCGAATCGGCGTCCTTCCACCGCGGATCGCCAGGCGGAAAAAAGCTGCCAATGTCTCCGGCCGCCACGGCGCCGAGCAGGGCATCGGTAATGGCATGCATAAGCACGTCTCCATCCGAGTGACCCGCCAGGCCAGCAGGATGGTCGAAAACGATGCCTCCGATTTTCAGCGGAAGACCAGGTTTGAAGGCGTGGGAGTCCCAGCCGTATCCAATTCTCATCATCTTGATTCGCGGTCTTGCGGCGGCGTGGCCAGTTTTCTGCCTGCGGAACGAAATAGACCTACTTCAGGCAGGATACACGGCTTTCCGCTCCGAAGTGTTTCAGGGCTGGTTTTGGTGAAGATAGAACTCGGCCAACGCCAGGTCGTCGGGCTGCGTTATCTTCAAATTTCGCGGCGATCCCGGCACCACGGCAACCTCAATTCCCAGCCGTTCCACCAGCGACGCCTCGTCGGTGCCTAGAAAACCATCCGCCTCCGCGGCTTCCATGCCGCGGCGCAGAATATGAAAGCGAAATCCCTGCGGGGTCTGCGCCAGTACAATGCGCTCGCGCGGAATGGTCGACGTGATGATGGCTCCGTCGGCGGTTCGTTCCACCTGCTTGATGGTATCAATGGCGGGCACGGCCACAATGGCGGCATCGTGGTGCTCGACGGATTCAATGGTACGCTGCATAGTGGCAACATCGATCAGCGGGCGCACCGCATCATGAACCAGCACAATATCGTCGTCTTCGGCGGGCAGCATCTTCACCGCGTTTCGGACCGATTCCTGGCGGGTATCGCCGCCTTCCACCACGGAAACTTTCTCCACCAGGCCGTGTTTGCGCAATACCGATTCGACGCGTTCGATCTCGTTTTTGCGCACGGCGACGAAAATGCGTTGGACTGCGGGCACCTGCAGAAAGGCGCGCACCGTCATCACCAGGATGGGCTGCCCGGCCAGCTCAAGAAACTGCTTGGGCTCGTGGCGGCCAGCGCCGGCATGCGCCATGCGGGTGCCAAGTCCAGCCGCGGGAAGTATGACAAAAACCTGCATGAAATGGGAAGTATACCGTAGGGGCGGACTGCCGTACAGGGTACCGGATTTCAGGTACTGGGTCATTTTGGATTTCCACAAGCGGCTTTAGCATTTTTATTTGAGCGATAATGGTGGCATGACGGTAGGCAAAGGAAAACGGCCCCGCGATCCAAACCAGTTTGCCAAGTGGATTGTAGAGCAATCGACGGCTGAGGAATCGCCCAAGGAACAGGAAAAGCCTGTTTCCGTCCCTGCGGATCTGTCGGCCTATATGGCCGCGATGGGACGTAGAGGTGGCATGGTGGGCGGCAAACGGCGTTTGGTGACGATGACGGCAGCACAGAGGAAAAAGGTGGCGGCAAAGGCTGCAAAGGCGCGTTGGGGGAAAAAGAGGGATTGACAATGGTACGCAGGATAATAAATTAAATCACGGTAGAACTATGGAAGACGACATGCCGATTAGCATCCCGTCCGCAGCGCCTTATACGGTTCGTCTCGCTGTTAAAATCCTCTACATTATTTTAATCGCTGGAGCGCTGAATGTTCTCGTTCTGTTTCTTTGGGATGTTCAGCGTGGGACAGCACAAGGGATATTTGGAATGAAAGGAGTGATCGGTATTATCCTTGGCTACGCTCTCTGGTTTTATCTGATTGATCGGATCGCGCATGGACGCAACTGGGCGAGAATTTTGTTCTTAATCCTCACTCTGCTGAATGTCCTCTTCTTTCTGGCGACCTTTCAGCGTCAGTTTCAATCCGCTCGATTGCAGGAATTGTTTGGCCTCGCGGCATTAGTAACAAATTTCGTCGCACTCATTCTTTTATTTCAGAGAACATCTTCCGATTGGTACAAAAACTCGAAATTGAAGTATGATATTTCCAAATAGAAAAGCCGCCCTGCCAGGGGCGGCCCTTCGGTGTGGCATATCTCTGTAGCGACATTATCGCATGGAGTGTGCCAAAATGCAAGATCATTCCAGCACGGCTTCCTCGAAAACTAGCCACTCAGAATCCCTGCGCGATGCTACTATCCGTCCTTGTTCTAAAGAGAATTCCGCATCCGGAACTTCAAAGTTTACATATTCCTTAAAGTCGAAGCAGAAGCCGATAAATGAGTCCTCTTCTGAGACGGCATCGATGTGTCCTACGAATTCTCTCGACGGTTCATCCCGCTCGATTACGGTAACCTTGAGTAGTGTCTTGCAATTCTTCCATGCGGAAAACCTTTCAAATATCTCCGAAGCCGAAGCCATGTTCTTTTATCGCCTCCAATCTCAGGTTCTAGTAAATGCCAGGAAATTGCTCAAGGAATCAAAACGTGGAGAATGTGAGCGGTCCTATCAAGCAATTATCGACTCAGTTGCAAAGTGCGGCGCGATCGTCAAATAGAAATATATTGATGTATATTTATCTCTTGACTTTCTAAAGCCGCTTTAGCATAATGGGAGTATGAACTGCTTGGATTCCCAGACTAGAGCGCGCATTGTGCATTGCCTGATTGAAGGATGTT
This sequence comes from Acidobacteriota bacterium, assembly GCA_021793595.1. The sequence goes on along the minus strand of JAJYSL010000192.1, from coordinate 2,099 downwards.
CGATTCGAGCAACCTGCAGAATGACGGGAGCGGCCAAAGGCACAGTGATTAAGCTGCTGGAGGATATGGGAGAGGCTTGCGCGGCCTACCACGACAAGCATGTTCGGAACCTGCGCGTTCGGCGGCTTCAATGTGATGAGATTTGGTGTTTTGTTGGGGCAAAGAAGAAAACAGTAACGCCAGAACAGAAGCAAGAGGGATGGGGAGATGTTTGGACATGGGTTGGAATTGATGCCGATACAAAGCTGGTAGTCGGTTATTTGGTTGGCGGGAGAGATGCAGGTTGGGCGCACGATTTTATGCAGGATTGCGCCAGTCGCATCCGTGGTCGCGTACAGGTCACAACAGACGGCCATAGACCGTATTTGGAGGCTGTAGAGGGTGCGTTCGGCATGGATGTGGATTATGCCATGTTACAGAAGATTTATGGTGCATCTGATGAGCCAGATAGACGGTATAGCCCAGCAAAGTGCATCGGCTGCGATATGAAAGTTGTTATCGGAAATCCAGATCCGGCGCATGTATCGACCAGTTTTGTCGAGCGTCAGAACTTGTCTATGAGAATGGGGATGCGCCGCTTTACGCGCCTAACAAACGGATTCAGCAAAAAAGCTGAGAACCATGCTTACGCCGTGGCTCTGCATTACATGCATTACAACTTTTGCCGGGTGCATCAATCCTTGCGCGTGACGCCAGCGATGGAAGCAGGAATTGCGTCTACCCCGTGGACAGTGGACGACCTGATTGCACTGCTGCCTAAGCCAGTGGTCAAGTCGTCCAAGAATGACTGGAAAATTATCAAGAAAGCGCTAGGAGAAATAGCATAACGCTAAGGTTCTAAATATTTCTCTGGATCATCCATCATTTTTTGCACTTCTGGTTCCCGAATCATCTCTCCAGTGCGGGCACGGAACGAAAATCCTGCAAGCCCGAATGAACTTCTTATCTCTTTTCGGCAAAAATATTGGTCAAAGAATTTGGCAAATCTGGATTTATCGTCGAATCCGTTACGCGACATAATGCTTCCGGTCATGCGTGATAGTGTTTCGTCTAAACGATATCCGTAATCTTCGGCCTTTTTCATATATGCGCGCTCAATCCAGACTGGAGCATTTTTCTCAGTCGTAAGGAGCACAACATCCGTTGCGCCACCGCATCCGCCGCCGCAATCTTTTTTAGCTCGATACATTAAATAGGACACCTGCGCGAGACAAACGCGGGGAGCTACCTGCGCACCGAAAAGGGTGCGAAAGAGTGGATCGGTAACTACACAGCCGCAGCCTATAGCAACATATCCCTTGGAGTTGTCTATTGTTTTGCGAAGCAATTTTCCAGGCGGCTCACAATAATAGAGGCCAATTCTTTCAGGAGTGATTGAATTTCCAGGGACAATCACTCCAAGGATGAAAGCAGTGTACGACTGATTATTTACAGACTGGAATATGGTTTCCCACTCCTTGATCCTATTTTTCACGATATCTTCTACCTCAAGGAGTGAAGTGGGGTCGAGTATGCTGAGATCTGCCATCGTGTCGCCAATGAGCATTTCTGCCGCATTCGCGTCTTCGCTCGAATAGGCCACGCCGAATAATCCGTTCGCGGATTTCTGAGAGCGAACTTTCACTGCGTCATATGTCGTGCCGTCTGGATAAGTTGTTTGAGTATCAGCGGCGATGACTATACCGTCTTGACAGAGCATACCAATGGCAATCGTCATTCGCTTCGATTTCCTTGTGGGCCGCTCTTGTTTTTTCCGGAGGATGGGCGCCTTAATCGCAATCATAGCTCACCGCCCCCGCAAGCATTCTGCTTGCCGTTTTCTGTGTGCTCTTTCTGTGGAAAAGCAAATTGACCCAGTACCGGATTTCAGCGTAACCTGCGCTATAGAACCTTGGCACGACGCCAGCGATACCATACAGGGAACGGCCAAGGTGTTTTTGGAGGGAGGAGCCGCCAACCATGACGAAGAAGACACATTCCGACCGCGGCCCAAGTGCAGAGAAATCGGCGGCTGGCCTGCCGCTGGATACCAGCTTGTTTTCCGCAGGAGATCGCGTCTGCGTGGCTGTTTCCGGGGGCGCAGACTCGACGGCACTGCT
>JAJYSL010000191.1 GCA_021793595.1 Acidobacteriota bacterium | reverse complement strand
GGGTGCGGCGCTTACCTGTTCGACCGCGCTTCTCAACTGTCCCGCTCCTGCGCGAATCATCGAGTACGTCACGGTCACTACATCCGGAACAGTGGATCCCTTGTTCCATTACCCCGGGCTTCCAAGGACGTTTACTTTGACTGGCCAGGCAATCATGCGAGTAGAGCAATGAGAATGTCGCCAATAAAATTCGGCTCCGCCCCCTCGGAAGGCCGCGCCGTAACCTCTCCTCAGTGGATGGGTCGAATACATTCCCTTTTTCTAAAGGATGAGGGCGCGTCAATGGTGGAAGCGGCACTCACCATGATTGTTTTGTCCATAATCTTGTTTGGGTTGATTGAAATGTGCCTGGCTCTCTACACCTATCACTTCATCTCCGATGCCGCACGAGAAGCTTCCCGCTATGCAATGGTTCACGGATCGGCCTGTCAGGTGGGCGGTGCTTCCTGCACAGTGACCACAGCCCAGATTCAAAGCTACGTCCGTAACCTTGGATTTCCTGGAATCCAACCCACTGCCACGGTGACAACGACCTATGCTCCGTATCCTGCGGGAGGAACATGTTCCCCATCCGCGGCCTGCAACAATCCGGGAAATTTGGTCACGGTTACGGTTAATTACAACTTTCCCTTGTCCATTCCGTTCATTCGAAGCAGTGTACTCGCCATGAGCAGTACATCTTCGATGGTGATCTCGCAGTAAGCCGCTTCCAATCGAGAATCGACGTGAGGGGCTTATTCGCCGTCTTCGGGGATGATGAGCAGCACCTCGACAGCGGTCGATTTCCCGTTCTCCGCGGCGGGGCGGAACTGCCACTGCTGAAGTGCGCTGAGAACGAACTTCGCCTGCGGAAATTCTGCGGGAAACACGACCGCCAGTTTCTCGAATCTTCCCTCGGCATCAATAAAACCATGTACTAGCAGGGCATCGGTATCGGAGTCTCCGGGGGCAAGGTGAGGTATCGCGATGAAGTATGGCCATGGCGCATCCGGGCGAGCGGCGTCGCCCGCAGCTAGTTGCACGCGCGGCAAACAATACTGCAGGATCCAGCTCTTGGCTTCGCCCACTTGCACGTAAACCGTATACGCAAGCCTGTCAGCCCACGCTCCCGCTGCTTCAGGGTATTCTTCTGCTGCGGAAGTTCCCACTACGACCACGCCAAAGTGACCATCTCGCGGGCGTTGGATGCGGAGGATGGTCGGTCCACCCCCGGATGCAGATCCCGAGTCCGATGCAGAAATGGAACTCGTTTTTGCGCCATTTCCTCCGGGCGGCGCCCCCGTCGGGGCAGCCGATAGACCTTCTAGATTGCCGGATGTCCCTCCGGATCCGCTCCCGTTTTGTTTGCCCACTGCGGTTCCATTACCCGTAGTGGAGGTGCTGTTTGGCCGCCCTGGTACGAACGAGTCGGAACTGGACACTGCGGCGACTTGATTCGCGGGAGGCAGCGCAATGACCCCTTCTGTTGGCAGAACATCCGAGACAGACAACACAGTTGCCGGCGTTGCATGTTCCGATTGACTGGTCACTGTCGCGGGGATATGCGGCACTTGAACTCCTGGCAGGATGATCGGCGAGGTTGTGCTCGCGGGGACAGGAAGGGTCGTCGAAACAAAGGATGTGGAAGAAAGCTTCATGTTGGAGACAAGCAATTCACGGTTAGGCATGGCAAGGGATGGATGGACGTTCGCCACTGCCGCCGGTGGAGAAGGAAGCGGAATAATTTTCTGAACCGGCATCTTTGGCGGCGTCCACATGACCACCAGCGGAATAGGAGCCTTCATCAGAAGTGGTATTTTCTGCTCAACATCCGGCTGGACCAATGTCATGGCTGCGGACGTTCGATACGCGAGCGATTTAGGAGCGGCCGCGGCTGATTGTCCTGCAGAGCGTGGCGCTTGCATCTGCGATTTCGCGGCAACCTGCGACGACGTACTTGCGGGAGACCAGTGCAATTGCGGCTGGATGCCCTGCAGCTTGACCACCTTGATCGTATAACGCTGGGGAGCAGGACTATCGTCGATGCGAGGTGAATCGATGATGGTCAGTATCGTGATTCCAAACACCAAACCATGCAGCAGAACCGAGACCACAAAAGAGTCGGGACTTGTCCGCGATCGCGGCGGTGTCGTAAAAATCGTGATGATTGGTGAAGAATTCAATGCGGTAATAGCTCCCACGGTGGTGCAAGACGAGCCATCGCTTCCAAACTACCTGTCAGGAATCACAGCAATTCTCGGGCCAACTAACTCACCTGTAAGTTCCTGCAATCTTGAAACACACCCGGCCATGCGTGTCTGGGCGGCTACACAGAAGCGCTGAGTGGTATACACATGTTCACACTGGTTTTCCCGGCGATCCGCTAAATCCCTCATTCGGCGACTCTCCTTCTTTTGGCATCGGAATTGCGATCAGGTGTGCGGAAATTGAACTGACTTCCCAGCCAGTTCAAACAGGTGCCTGAATGAACCGCAGATTAACCGGTATTCTTCTCATCGCTTTTGTTGTGGCCGTGGCATGCAGCTATCTGGTTTTCCGAATCGTCGGAAATCGCCTGGGATCTCCGCAGCATCGAGTCACCTCAATCGTTGCCGCCGCCGGCGATATCAAGCTCGGTAGCGTGCTGCGCAATGTCGATCTCACAACCGTCGACATAGTCGGTGCGCTGCCGCAAGGCGCCATTCTTAAGCCGGCGGATGCCGTGGGAAGAGGGGTAACTTCCAACCTATACACGGGCGAACCTATCTTGGAAAGCCGGCTGGCTCCGAAAGGTTCCGGCGGCGGACTTGCTGCCACCATTCCCGACGGGATGCGCGCTTGCGCAGTCAAGGTGGATGAAGTCGTCGGTGTAGCCGGATTCGTAACACCAGGAATGCGGGTCGACGTGCTGATCTCCGGCAATCCTCCCGGGGTACAGCCCAATTCGATTCAGTCAGCACAGGTGCGGACGCTGCTCCAGAACATACAGGTTCTCTCCGCCGGGACAGACATTCAGAGAGACGCGGAAGGGAAACCTAGACAGGTGCAGGTGGTCAACCTGCTGGTGACACCCGATCAGGCGGAAGCACTCAGCGTGGCCGGAAACAACGCAAAAATCCAGCTTGTCTTGCGGAATCCCTTGGACACAAAAATAGCCAAGACAACGGGAACAGATATGGCCCAGCTCTACGGACTGAACAATGCGCCAGTAGGGCCTCGGCATCCGCGGATAGCTCATCGAGTGGCGCCGCCTCGCGTATATCTGATCGAAGTATTCAACGGGTCGAAGAAGACTGAAGCTAAATTTGCCTCACACGAGGAAAAACAGTGAGAGCGAGAGTCGGAATTGCAGCCATTTGTTGTTTTGCCTTGTTTTGTTTGCCGAGTGGAAGGCTAGCACTCTGCGCACAGACGCCAGGTTCTCTTCAACCCTCGACGGGGGCTTCTGGCTCGGACTCTTCCAATGATCTTTTTGTCACTGTGGGACAGTCGGTGCTGGTCGACACGACTCAGCCGATCGTGCGCGTGGCCATGGGCTTGGGCGATATTGCGGAGGCCACAGCGACAAGTCCAACCGAGGTCATGGTCAACGGAAAAATCCCCGGTGTCACCAGCCTGATTGTCTGGGAAGCGCGGGGCGGGCGAGAATTTTTTAAGGTCACGGTGCGTCCCAGTTCTTATGTGCAGAGTGACGCTTTGCGCGGGGTTGAACGCGAACTTCGCATGGAGCTTCCTGGACAACACCTGCAACTTAGTTCTGAGGATGGCCTCATTTTCCTGCGCGGCACGGTGAAAGATCTGAATAGCTCCCAGCGCGCGTCCGAAATCGCGTCTACCGCGGGGAAAGTAGTGAATCTACTCTATGTCAATGTTCCTCCATCGCAACCGCAGATTCTTTTAAAGGTCCGTTTTGCCAGTGTCGATCTGACCCAACTGAGGCAACTGGGTGTGAACATCTTTAGCCTTGGCGCAGCCAACACGATTGGCACCGTCACCACCGGACAATTTTCGGCGCCCAGGGTCAACGTTACCCCAGGTCAGCCGGCCGTCGCTACCATCGCGAACGCGTTAAATATTTCGCTGTTCCGTAACGACCTCGGCTTGGGCGCAACCATCCAGGCTCTTCAGAATGACGGAGTGATCCAGGTTCTGGCCGAGCCTAATCTGTTAGCTGCCGACGGCAAGCAGGCGAGTTTCCTTGCCGGCGGGGAATATCCCTATCCGGTTGTGCAAGGAATCACCGGGGGCGGCACGGGCGCGGTGACCATTCAGTTTCAGGAATTCGGCGTCCGCCTCAACTTCATTCCCACAATCACTCCTCGAAATACCGTCCGCCTCCAGGTGGCTCCTGAGGTCAGTTCCCTGGACTTTAACAATGGCGTGCAAATCTCTGGATTTACAGTCCCGGCGTTGGCCGTTCGCCGAATGAATACTGAGGTTGAAATGACCCAGGGACAGAGTCTTGCCATCGGTGGACTACTTGACAATCGCGAGACCCAGAATCTGGAAAAGGTCCCGTTTATCGGAGATATTCCCATCCTCGGCAAGTTGTTTCAGTCGATGTCGAAGAACACAACCAAAACTGAGCTGATTGTGATTGTGACGCCGGAAATTGTGGCTCCCATCCCCGCTGGTGTTGCTTTGCCGAAGCTGAATTATCCGCAGAAATTCCTGCCGCCGAACTCGAAGATACCGATGACGACCCCAGGCGCGGATGTGACCGGCGCGAAACCTCTGCCGCCTTCGCCGCCAAAGATTCCAATCGAGAAGCTGCTGGAAAGTATGAAACCGGAGAAGCCGTTGGTTATCCAGACCGGATCTTCGATGACAGGCGGAGGCCCTAGCGGCGGTGCTATGCCCCAGTAGAGCATCACGGTGAACACGTGCGGCGCGGAAGGAGTCTCAGGTTGCAAAGTTGGAAATACATTTCCTGACGAGATCGCGGAGTCGCATCTCCAGGATGGAAAACGCAGGGGGATCAATGTTGAATTGTTGTCATTTCAAAGCGCTTTCGTTCAGCTGCCTGGTTCTGTTCCTTGCGGGATGCGGCAATCCTTCCGGGCTGGACTCCGTTCAGGTAACACCGAACACGCAGTCCGCAGCGGTGGGTCAGACTGTTCAATTTACCGCAGTCGGGACGTTCGGCAATGCGAGTCATCCTTCGTCGCAGAATATAACCAGCACTGTGACCTGGACCTCAAGCACTCCCTCCGTGGCGACCGTGAGCACTTCCGGAGTCGCAACGGCTGTAAGTGCGGGTTCGACAATCATCACAGCCAATGCAACGGCTTTCAACGGTCCTGTTAGTTCCAGCGCAAACCTAACGGTTACAGGATCAGCCGGAGGCGTAGCTGGTGGGAGCGGGGCAAGCATCCTTTCGCTCACCATCATTCCGAATAAAATTGTATTCGGTAGTTTAGGCGAAAGCGGGCAATACCTGGCGATCGGAACCTTCTCGACCGCGCCCACTGTCAGGGATGTGACGAACTCCGTTACCTGGATTTCGTCCGAACCGAATTACTTCCCCGTCACCACCAACAAAAGCGCGGCGCCCGGCAGTGGCACGGAAAACGGCGGGGTTGTCAGCGACTGGGCTTCTAGCAATGGCGATGTTGGCGCCACTATTACTGCCGAGGCAACCGACAGCAATGGATCGTTAGCCACCGCCACGGCGACGGTCGGTTGCCCCCTGGTTCTTCCTAACCCGCCAACCACTCCAGGGTCGTGTTATCAGGTTCCGCCATTTCCCCTGCCGATTCTGGTCACCCTGACGGTCTATAACGAGGGCTTGAACATCAAGAATTGGGAGGTAACCGCTCCTTCCGCGACGGGGACGGCGGACGTGCTCCATTGCGGCCCAGGCTGGGCCCTGAACGGTGGGGCTGGAGGCTCGGTCTGCACCGCGACCTATCCCTATGGATCTACCGTGACTTTGACAGCGCCTGCCACAGGGGCTGCCTTTGGCGGGTGGTCCTCCAACTGCGCGAATACTGGAACAATCTCTGCAGCCGGTCCCAATACTTGCACGGTCACATTGACAACCGACGATACCGTGGGGGCAATCTTCAATTGAGGTAAGATCATCGACGGTACCAACATGAATCCCCTGCGCCGCATTCTTCGAAGGCTCGCCGCAGACCTCCGCAGTGAGCCGGATGTGCGCTACACGATTTTCAATCTCACCCGTCAGGTGGTCATTGCCGAATGTGTGGAAGTGGCGGATCGCGGAGCCAAACGCAGAAAAGGCCTGCTGGGACGAGACGGACTGGGTCCGGGAGAAGGCCTGTGGATTGTTCCCTGTGAATCCGTCCATACCTTCGGTATGCGCTTTCCGATTGATCTTATCTATCTCGATCGCAAGAAGCGGGTCAGAAAAGTCAGGTGTGTCATGCCGGCGTGGAGACTGTCCGCATGTCTCTCCGCCCATTCTGTGATCGAGCTGCCTGCCGGAGCGGTTCGTGCCTCGAAGACGGAGCGGGGAGATGTGCTGGAGTTTTCCCTGGCCGCTTCGCTGAACAAGAACAGCGAAAGCGCTCCCTCTTTGCCTCTCCATACTTCATCTCAAATTTGAGACCGCCGTGCCTCCTCGGGCAATTCTGATTCATCCGTGCCAAACCCTGCTCGAACCCTGAAATACGCGAGATTCCAGCGGCAATCGTTCCTTGCCGCCCTCCCGTTGTAAACGAACGTATCTTCCTGGACGACCCCGTAAACAGGCGTTCACATGCAAGCCTGGCCTCGAACTTCGCAAGTGATTGCATTATCAGCAGCGTAGGCAATTGCGTCGAATGGCTCTCCGGTTGCTTTAGAAATGGCATACCCAGCCACGGCTGGAAACCTACTTCAACGGAATGGGGGAATTGTCTCATGAAAGATATGCTGATCAAGCTGAGGGTAAAGTGGGACCTGCTGAAGGACGAGCGGGGCCAGGATCTCATCGAATACGCACTGTTGATTGCATTTGTGGCGTTCGCGGCTACTGCCGGCATGACCACGCTGGCAGGCGATATCAATGCCGCTTTTACAACGATCGGCACCGACCTGACGGGCGCCATCGCCTAAGTACTGGTGAAGGCAGCAGGTCAAAGCTACACGGTCGTTCTTACTGGGAGAGGCGCCGGGCCAAACCAGGATTCCCGGCATTCTCTCCCATGTACTTACTCGCTTGAAGTCTGAAGCCAATCTGGATTGTTGATGCTACCTGCATCTTGGGAACGGGGAACATTTCACATGAAAGATTTATTGTTCCAACTGTCGGCTAGGTGGGATCTGCTGAAAGACGATCGGGGCCAGGACATCATGGAGTACGCACTGTTGCTTGCATTTGTAGCACTCGCGGCGACAGCTGGAATGACCACGCTGGCTGGCGATATCAACTCGACGTTTATAACCATGGGCGGCGACCTAATGGCCGCTCTCTAACTGCGTACAAAGTAAGTTCTATGCAGCAAAGTAACTCCGCGGTTCTTTGGAGGATGCGGGAGCAAATCAGGCTCACTTGCATTCTCTTCCATGTACTTATTTGAAGCTTGGGAGATGCATCGATGCTCCTGTCTGTTGTAATTCCGGTCCTGAATGAAGCGCAGGTGGTGCCACTGCTGCTCCAGCGTCTTCGCAACACTCTTCAGGGAGTGGCCTGGGAAGCCATCTTCGTAGACGACGGCAGCACGGATGCAACGCCGGCCATCCTGGCTCGCGAGTCACTGAAAGATGAGCGCATCAAATTGCTTCGGTTTAGCCGCAACTTTGGCCATCAGGCAGCGGTCACCGCTGGACTTGATTTTGCCAACGGGGATGCGGTGGTTGTCATGGATGCCGACCTGCAGGACCCACCTGAATTATTGCTTCGTATGCTGTTTCTGTTCGAGCAGGGCTATGATATTGTCTCGCCGCAACGAAACTCCCGCGACGGAGAGACACGGTTCAAGCGGTGGACCGCGAAACTTTACTATCGAGTCCTGTCGCGCATGGCGGACCAGCCACTGACTCCTGATGTTGGAGATTTTCGCTTGTTCAGCCGCAGAGCCGTTTTGGCCATCCGCTCCCTACGAGAACAACACCGATATATGCGAGGCATGGTCACCTGGCTGGGCTTGAAGGAAGTGATGCTTCCCTTCGATCGCAAGCAGCGCGTCGCTGGCGAGACCCATTACCCGCTGCTCAAGATGTTGCGATTCGCCTGGACCGGCGTTACTTCGTTCTCAGCATTCCCGCTGCGCATCAGTATTGCTGCCGGCTGCCTCCTCAGTGCGGCTGGCTTCCTCTACCTGTTGCGCGTAATGTATCTCGCGCTCTGGACCACATCCCTTGTGCCCGGATGGGCTTCGGTCGTTGCG
>JAJYSL010000190.1 GCA_021793595.1 Acidobacteriota bacterium | reverse complement strand
TGTGTTCGCTGAGCATCTCCATGACGCGACCATCCGGGGAAAGTTCACCGCCGTCCGAATCCTCCGGCTTGAACTCAGCCAGCCAGGTTTTCTTGCTGGCTTCGTAGATGGCCTGTAGCCGGTTGGAAGCCGTCTCATCGGGACCGAAGACGCGGAAGCTGTTCATATTCCGGCGCATGGTTTCTGCCAGAAAATGCCCGAACACTTCCGTGGGACCGACTTCTGAGGTTCCCGGCTTTGTCACCGTGACAGCGAAATCCTGAAAATCGGGCATTCTCAATCCCTTGCGCAGCGTGCCTCCATTGGCATGCGGATTCGCGCTCAGGCGCCGATTGCCTTTAGGCGGTAAATCCCGCAGCTCTGGAATCAGTCTGCCGCTGTCATCGAACAACTCCTCCGGCTTGTAACTGCGCAGCCACTGTTCCACCAGGTGCAGGTGTTCCGGGTTAGTGACTGGGTCGAGGATCGGAATCTGGTGCGCGCGCCAGAAGCCTTCCACCTTGTGCCCGTCCAACTCCTTCGGACCTGTCCAGCCCTTCGGGCTTCGAAGAATGATCATGGGCCAGCGGGGACGGTCGGCGGAGTTTGTGCTGCGAGCATGTTTCTGGATCGAGCGAATCTCGCGAATGCACTGTTCCAGAGTAGCCGCCATCTTCTGATGCATGATTGGCGGATCGTCCCCCTCTACGACGTACGGCTTCCAGCCGTAGCCCTGGAATAGTTTTTCGAGCTCTTCAGGAGAAATGCGGGCGAGGATCGTTGGATTCGCAATCTTATATCCGTTCAGGTGCAGGACAGGGAGCACCGCGCCATCGCGAATGGGATTGAGAAATTTATTGGAATGCCATGACGTAGCCAGGGGCCCCGTTTCCGATTCGCCATCTCCCACCATGACAGTGACGATGAGGTTAGGATTGTCAAAGGCAGCCCCAAACGCGTGCGAGATGCTGTAACCCAGTTCTCCGCCTTCGTGAATCGAGCCCGGCGTTTCCGGAGTGCAGTGGCTGCCGACTCCTCCGGGAAAAGAAAACTCCTTGAGAAATTTCTGCATGCCCTCTTCATCCTGACTCTTGTCTGGATAGACCTCGGAATAGGTACCTTCCAAATAGGCATTCGACAAGGTTGCCGGAGCGCCGTGACCAGGTCCGGAAATATAGACCATATCCAGGTCATATTTCTTGATGAGACGGTTCAGATGCACCCAGGTGAAGGTTTGCCCAGGATCTGATCCCCAGTGTCCCAGCAGGCGGCGTTTGATATGTTCCGGCTTCAAGGGCTCCCTGAGCAGTGGATTTTTCTGGAGATAGAGCATGCCTGCACACAGATAGTTGCATGCCCGCCAGTAGGCATCCATCTTTTGCATTTCGTCGGCTGATAGAGGCTGGGAAGACGCGTTTCTCTTCGCTGGGATGGAGATTCGATGTTGTGTAGTGGAGTGGCTGTCAGAGTTCACGAAAACCTCCCAAGTATGCGGTCTTTCTCTAGATTAGACCGCCTGCCAGGGAACTTAGGTTGCGGGAAGCATCGACAGATCACAAGTTCATACGACCGGAACAATACCATCGATTTTCATTCGCCGTGCATTTCTGCTGTTTCGGGAATCTTGCCGCGAAACATACGATAGACAAACACGAAATATCCAATCGCCAGCAGAGTGCCGAAACCCCACCAAACCAGCCCCACGCTCAGCCCGTGGTGACCGGAGAGCGAATTTGCGATGGTGATGTCCTGGGCCGCGTTGCGGCTGGACGGCAACAGCACGGGGTAGAGGCCTGCGGCAGCGCCGGCTAACATCATTGCCAGGTAGGAAGCAGAGCACAGGAAGGCGGGAAAATCGCGGCCCTTGCGAGAATAGAACAGCATTCCAAGAAGCGAGGCTGCCACGCCCGCTGGAATGAGAAAAGCCACCGGATAGCGCAGATAGTTCTGCAGGATCGAAGGCCGGACCAAGGACGTGGCAGCCAGGCTGATTGCGGTAAGGAGCAGCAGTGGAATCCATAGGATTTGGGCAAGCCGCCGCGACCGCGCCTGCAGATCGCCGCCTGTCTTGACCGCGAGATACAGGCTGCCGTGAATAGCGAGCGCAACCAGCGCGACGACACCTCCGATGACGGTGTACCAATCCAGAATGCCGGGGTTCGGACCGATGCGCCAGTTCGTCCACAACGGAGCGAAGAAGTAGCCGTCGGCGTTCAGCGGAACTCCGCGAAGAACATTGGCCAGAGCGGCACCGAGAAAGATGGAAAGCAGGATGCTGGAAAACGAGAATGCGCCATCGAAAAAGCGGGGCCAGACCACGGTATGGAAATGGGACCGCAGTTCAATGCCAATTCCCCGCAGAATCAGCAGCCACAACACAATCATCAGCGGCAGATAAAATCCGCTGAAGGCGGAGGCATAGAGCAGCGGGAACGCAAAGTAGAGGGTACCTCCACCCGCCAGAAGCCAGACCTCATTGCCGTCCCAAACCGGACCGATGGAGCGCAGTACCATGTCGCGATCCTCATTCGACCGGGCCACCAGGAAATGCACGATGCCTGCGCCGATGTCGAAGCCATCGAACACGACATACGCAACCAGCATCAGTGCGACAATCCAAAACCAGATCATGCCCATAAACGTATCTCCTGTTCCCGCGCCTATGCGATGCTGACAGGCTCGCCGGTGTGAATACCGGCCGCGGGCTTACGCTGCGGTCCCTTGGCGAGTTCGGCATAAATCAGAAAGACGAACAGGATCGACAGAATGGTGTAGAGGCCCATGAATCCGAGCAGGGTAAACAGAGTGTTTCCAGCCGAGACAAATTGCGAATACCCTTGACTGGTGCGCATCAGCCCGTAGACAAGCCAGGGTTGCCGGCCGACTTCCGCCGTGATCCAGCCCGCGATGTTGGCGACATACGGCAAAGGAAAGCTCAACATCAGCGGCCACAAAAGCCATTTGGTCTGGAAGAGTTTGCCACGCCACAGCCAGATGCCAGCCAGCACCATCAGAGCGAAAAAATAGGTACCCAGGCCAGCCATGATGTGATACGCGAAGAACAACAGCGGAATGTTTGTTGGCCACTGGGACTTGGGAAAACTGTGCAGACCTTGCACTTCAGCACGGGTGGTGCCATAGATCAAGAAGCTGAGCACCCTGTTCACAACGAGAGGATTGTCGATCTGCTCATTCTCGACATTCGGTTGCCCCAGCAACACCACGGGGGCTCCCTTTTGTGTTTGGAAGAGTCCTTCCATGGCTGCGGTAGTTGCGGGCTGATGGCGCGCCATATATTTTCCGTGCAAATCGCCGCTGGGAAAAACCTGGAAGATGCAGGCAATCAATCCTGCAACCACTGCGACGCGGAGGAAGGCGCGGCCGTATTCTGCGAATTTGTCTTCCAGCAGATAAAACGCGCCGACGGATGCCATGACAAAGGCGCCGGTGATGACAGCCCCGCTCATGTTGTGGGCATATTGCAGCAACGCCCAATGATTCATCAGCAGCTTCCAGAAGCTTGTCACCTCATAGGAGCCGTTCGGCAACACGCGATAGGCGACAGGATGTTGCATCCAGGCGTCGGTGACGATGATAAAGAATCCTGATATCCAGGAACCCGCGAACACCAGGAATGCGGCCCACCAATGCTGCCATTTGGAGAGACGCTTTTCTCCATAGAGAAACAGGCCGAGAAATGCCGACTCCAGAAAGAAGGAGAATACGCCTTCCATGGCCAGCGGCTGGCCAATGACTCCACCGGTCATGCGGGAGAACTGTGCCCAGTTAGTGCCGAACTGAAACTCCATGGGAATGCCGGTGACCACGCCCATTATGAAATTAATACCGAAAATGCGTGCCCAGAAGCGGGCTGCATCGTCGTAGACAGGATCATTCTTGCGGATGGCGATCGTCTTCAATACGACGATCAGCAACGCCAGACCCATGGTGAGCTGCGGAAACAGGTAGTGGTAGGTGATGGTAAACGCAAAATGCAGACGATGCAACAACAGGGTATCGGACATACTGCTCCCCCCAACTCACGATAGCCAGACAGGGACCGTAACAGAAGTGATGTCTGTCACAGACGTTGGCAGCCTGGCGTGATGCCGGCGCAACCGATCGGGAGGAGGCTGGGAAGCAGAAGCCCGGCGCCCCGTAGAACGGGCTTACACCAGCAGTTCAAGCGCAGTCTTGCGAAGAATAGTGAGGGAGGTTCCCTTGATGGAGATAATCTCTTTGCGCTTCAATTCACTCAGGACGCGGGTGATGGACTCACGTGTCGTGCCCAGCATGGTAGCCAGTTCCTCATGGGTAAGCGCCATGGTAATGCGCGGCTTGGCATCGCGCTGTCCGGCTGTCATTTCCAGAAAAAGTCTGGCCACGCGTCCGGCAATGGACATGGAAAGCGCTAGCCGCGTTGCATCGCCGAGCGCATCGCGATACTCCTTGTTGAGCATCTTGGTCGCGTGCATGCTGCCTTCAATATGATGTTCGATGAAGTGCAGAAAGTCCTGCCGCTGAAAGGACTTCAATTGGACTGGGTCGATGGCTTGTGCGGCAGTTTCATACGCGGTGCCGGAGAGGGCTGCGCTCAAGCCCAACACATCGCCGGGTTTGGCGATCCGCACCAGCAATGTCTTGCCATCTTTGGACGAGGTGGTCAACTTGACATGGCCGGAACACAAAACGTACACGCTGCGAGCCGTCTGCGACTCAAAAAATAGCGTGCTGCCGGAGGGCACAATCATATGCATCCCCAGCGCTTCGAACTCTACCAGCGCTTGCGGAGGAAGGTTGCAGAACCAGTCAACATGCCTGGTCTGGCAGGTAAAGCAGCCGTCGTTATCTATTCTGTCGGAACAGTCATTCGCCATGCGGCACCTATCCTACACCAGAATAGCCTAGTATTGGTTCGTACAGTTCAAGGGGGCCGGAACGATGGTACAACGGTAATGCCTGGGACGGGCCTCTGCGCAACCGAGTGCATGGGGCAGCGGATACCGGACCGGAAATCGTGGGTGGGGACCGTCGCGATTTTGCTCTAACCCATAGCTTCCAATCGCTTTAAGGGCTCATGCAATTGATTCGTACCGGGGCCTGGTTGGCTGCCGTTGCGGCGTATGACTCGCGAACTCCAAAATTACCATGGATCGATCAAAGAAAATGCGGCCCATTGTTGTAGTGGGAAGCATCAACATGGACCTGGTTTCCACGGCAACTCGAATTCCAATAGCCGGAGAAACACTGCTGGGGTCCAGCTTTCAGATGCATCCGGGAGGAAAAGGCGCCAATCAGGCGGTTGCTGTGGCGCGACTCGGCTACCCAGTGGAGCTGATTGGAAACCTGGGATCGGACCTGTTCGGCGAGCGACTGCGAGCGCACCTCGCAAGCGCCGGGGTGGGATTAACTGGAGTCAAAACGGCGCATGGACCCACCGGAATTGCCGCCATCACTGTGGGCTCGACAGGGGAAAACTGTATTGTTGTCACTCCAGGAGCGAATGCGGCGGTGTCACCGGAACACATCGAGCAGCACCGGTCCATCCTCGGCGAGGCAGGCATGGTCCTTGCGCAGTTGGAGATTCCCGTCGAGTCCGTGGAGCGGTTGGCAGAGTTGTGCACGCATTATGAAGTACCGCTGATGCTGGATCCTGCTCCTGCATGCATGCTTCCTGCGAGCCTGTTGAAGCGGATTCGCTGGTTCACTCCTAACGAGACGGAGGCTGACTTTTACACGCATTGCGGTGTACGTCACCTGGACGCGGAAGGCTTGCGGAATACTGCACACACTTTGCTCGCCCAGGGGGTGGCGGGAGTCATTCTCAAGCTGGGCTCACGTGGAACCTACCTGGCTGCCGAGGGGATCGAGCGGCACCTGCCGGCGAGGGCCGTGGAAGCAGTGGATGCAACCGCGGCGGGCGATGCGTTCAACGGCGCTTTTGCGGTGGCACGAATGTTGGGAAAATCTGCACTGGATAGCGCGCGATTTGCGGTGACGGCCGCTTCCATTTCCGTAACTCGAGCCGGTGCGCAATCGTCCATGCCGACGATGGAGGAGGTAGTCGGCCGGCTTGTGACTTAGATCACTTTCGTGCGCAGCCGACGCCCGTACATTGAGGGTGGCAGGTAAGAATGTGCGCGGAACTCGAAACCGATGCTTGTGTAGCGACCCGGAAGCCCAGTGCGTCTGAGCTGACTGAGAGAGGAAATCCAATATATGCTGGCGTTTGTTCAGCTCGACCAAAGAAACAGCTGATTCGGCGGGTCGTACGAGATCGCTCTCAGTGGTTGCGTCATGGAGTGCAGGGCCTGTTTGTAGCTCTTAACCTCTGGATCGGGATCGAGTTTTTTCTCTGGGCACGCTACTACCAGACGGGCGGCCGAACTCTCTATGTGAACCGGCCGGCGGGGGTGGAAGGCTGGCTTCCGATCGCCGGGATGATGAACTTCAAGTTCCTGCTGGTCACGCGCACGTTGCCCCGCATCCATCCCGCAGCCATGTTCCTGTTCGTCGCGTTTCTGCTGTCCAGCCTTCTGCTGAAGAAGGCCTTCTGCTCTTGGCTATGCCCCATCGGGACCTTGTCGGAGCTGCTTTGGAAAACGGGCAGAAAGTTTCTGGGCAGAAATCTGACGTTGCCGGCATGGCTAGACATGCCCTTGCGCAGTCTCAAATATATTTTGCTGGCATTTTTTGTTGGCGTCATCGGCAGCATGTCCGCGGCGGCGCTGGCCGATTTTTTGCATTCGCCCTACGGTCTGATCGCGGACGTGAAAATGCTGAATTTCTTTCGCGAACTCGGCGAAGTCGGCCTTCTTGTAATGGCTTTCTTGCTCTTATTTTCCATCCTGGTGCGGAATTTCTGGTGCCGCTACCTGTGCCCGTATGGCGCGCTGATGGGATTGGTTTCCCTACTGAGCCCGGCCAAAATTCGGCGCGACGTCTCCGCCTGCATCGATTGCGGAAAGTGTGCCCGTGCCTGCCCGGCCAACTTGCCGGTGGATCGCCTGGTGCAGATTCGCTCTGTGGAATGCGCGGCTTGCATGGAGTGTGTTGCGGTATGCCCGGCGCAGAATGGGCTGCAGCTCGCCCTGCCGCCGCGGCACGGAGCGGCAACAATGGAACGGTGGCGTAATCTTGTTCTCAGTCCTGTCACCGTGGTTCTTGTTCTGGCCTGCCTGTTTTTCGGGATGGTTGGTTACGCCAAAGCGACGGGCCATTGGAACACCAATCTTCCGCGATCCGTCTATATGCAACTGGTGCCCAACGCCAACCAGGTTGCGCATCCCATGTGAGGAATTTCGTGGAGTGCAGAGATGCGGCAGCGGAGGATGGTTCAGATGCCTTCGCCCATGTTGACGTAATCCGACCGGGGATGCTGCTGGCTGCGGTACAAGGCGCGTTCCTCCTGCTCCACCGTCAGCACGTTTCCCGGTTCCTCCTGCAGAGCTTGCTGCAACTCCCCGTCGAGCCGCTCGACGCGCGCCTTCAGCCGCTTCACCTCATCGCATAGCGCAATGATGACATCGGAGAGCGGATCGCTGACGTCACGGGGATCGGTGATGAGCACGCGTTTGCCATCCTGATACACGATGTGCGCCGGAACGCCAACCACGGTCGAGTCTGGGGGCACATCGCGCAGCACCACTGACCCGGCTCCAACGCGCGAGTGTTCCCCGATGGTGATGTTGCCAAGAATGTTGGCGTTATTGCCAACAAAAACGCCGTCGCACAGGGTGGGGTGACGTTTGCCTTCGCCTTTTCCTGTGCCGCCGAGAGTCACGCCCTGGTAAAGGGTCACGTCGTCGCCAATGATCGCAGTCTGGCCGATGACCACACCCATTCCATGATCGATAAACAATCGCCGTCCGATCCGCGCTTCCGGATGGATTTCAATGCCGGTCCAGAAACGCGTGATCTGCGACAATATACGCGCCAGCAGCTTGAAATGCCGGCACCACAGCCAATGATGGATGCGATGGGACCACACCGCGTGCAGGCCCGGATAACAGAGCAGCACCATCGCCTTCGACGTGGCCGCCGGGTCGCGTTCGAACACGCATCGTATGTCTTCGCGAATCAGTCGAGCCAAGTTCATAGGAGCGGTCTTATGCATGCTCGTCGCGACGAGCCTATCTTATGTTCCGCATAACCATCTACATCATCTGGCGTATGAGACCGTTTCATGTCGTCAGAGAAGACGTCTTTGTCTGCTCCGCTTCCCGGCGAAATTCGTCGAACAGAATGGTTGAAAGATACCTCTCACCCGCGCTGGGAATGATAACGACGATCAGTTTGCCGGCGTTCTTCGGGTTCCGCGCAACCTGCACCGCGGCA
>JAJYSL010000189.1 GCA_021793595.1 Acidobacteriota bacterium | reverse complement strand
GCTCTGGACTCTGGCGCCATGGCGGCCTGGGTTGCAGCCGACGAGGTTTACGGCCACGACAGCAAGTTGCGCCGGTTTCTGGAAGGGCGGCAGATGGCCTATGTGCTGGCCGTGGCCTCGGATCAGCGATTGTGGCAAGCGGACTTTATGCAGCATCGAGTAGACGCGATTGCGCGGAGTCTGCCTGCATCTCGGTGGAAGCGTCTCTCTGCCGGGTTCGGCAGCAAGGGCGAACGGCTCTACGACTGGGCGTGGATGCCATTGTCCAAACAGGATGGATGGGCGCGGGCGCTTCTGGTGCGACGCAGCATTGAAGAGAAGTCGGAGTGCGCTTACTATCTCTGTTACGCCCCGGGCGGTAAAGACACGATTGAAACTCTGGTCCGAGTGGCCGGACAACGCTGGTGGATCGAGCAATCCTTTGAGGCTGCAAAAGGGGAATGCGGACTGGATCACTACGAGGTGCGCCACTGGCAGGGCTGGCATCGGCACATCACGCTGTCCATGCTGGCCCATGCAGTGTTAACTGTGCTGCGAGCGCGTGGAGAAAAAACTCCCGAGGCGCAAGTGCGGCTCAGCGTACCCGAACTGCGTCATCTGCTCACCGCGTTGCTATGGCGCGGGTGGCACGGCATTGAACACCTGCTGCATTGGTCCGACTGGCGAAGACGACACCAATTCCACGCCATGTACTGCCACTATCGAAAGCGCGGATCTACTCTGCCCGCATTCTATCTACAACTGTAGTACTAGAACGCACGCGATCCGATCCGGCAGATATGCGCGGCGCGAGAGGTGACGATTGTGCGCGGAGCGGTGTCGCCGGATCACATCCATCTGCTCGTGGCAGCGCCGCCGCAGTTGGCACCGGCATTATTTCGATAAAGGTGACATGGCGACTATCGGCCGCCACAGTGCGGTCGCGGATGTGAAATGGCCGTTCCATGCACAAATGAGCGGCCTGCCCGCATGGATGGCGTGGCTGACGATCCACATTTACTTTCTCATCGGCTTCCGCAACCGCATCGTGGTCTTACTGCGATGGGTCTGGATGTACTTCGCACTTTCCGTGGGACCGCGCCTGATTACGGGCAGCCAGAAACTGCCTGGATGGGGCAAGTTGACCGGGGCAGAATCTAACCCGGACGAAACATGGCTCGACCCGAATTCTCCAGGAGCCGTGAAAGCTCCCCACTCTTAAATCGCGACTTCTTGCGAGGATCCATCCTGGCCGCGGCCGTTACTTTGAACGATTCTCCGTCCTGCGAATAAATGCGGCGGCGTTGTCGTGCAACCGGTGCAGCGATTCGTCTCGCGCGTAGACCATGTGGCCGGATTTGTAGTAGTCGTACTCGATATTTTCCGTCAGGCTCGACTCAATCGGAAGATGACGCTCCTCATATGTCGCTGCGAAGAAGGGCGTTGCCAGATCGTAGTAGCCAGCATTCAACATGACTTTTAACTGAGGATTCGTTTTCATGGCGGTCGCCAGGTCCGGCATCACGTTCAGCGCGTTGGAGCCATCCGATGAAGTGCCGCCCGATGGCGCATGTTTGTTGTCCCAGTTGTAACCGCTGAACAACGCCTCCCCCAGATAAGTCTGCCCGTCACCGTACTTCAACACCTGCCGAACATACTGGTTCAGCAGCGAAAGATACGCAGAGCTGAGAGCCGCACTCTGCGGATCATACTTCGCCTGTTCGCTGAGCGGATCCAGCGTGGGCCCGGAAAATCGAGCGTCCAGCCTGCCGGTGGTCAGGTCTTGATCGGCCTGCAGATTTTTCTCAAAGTTTCCACCGCTGACCCGCAGATCAGCCTTCATCCAGTAGGCAACGGGCAGCCCCGTGTACGCATGCAGTTTCTCTGCAACGGCTCTTTTTTCTGTTTCGGAAATCTGGTTTCCCTGCCACAACGCATGTGCGTAGTCTCCGGTCGCAAAAGCCTCCACTTCTTTCAGAAAGGCTTGCAGATCCGCCGGCTGCTGCGGCAGTTTATGATGGTACGCGGCCGTGGCGGCGTAGGTAGGCAACGCCAGCTCATACGGAAGGTCGTTGCCGGGATTTGCTTTCGGTCCGTCCGGGAGATCTCCGAAATTGAGCACCTGCGACAGCAGCATAACGCCATTCAGATCGATCCCCTTCCGGCTTTGCAGAATGTTGGCCAACACCGCCGAACGCGTGGTTCCGTAGCTTTCCCCAAAGAGATATTTCGGTGAATTCCAGCGGTCGTATGTGCTGAGAAATCGCGCAATAAAGCGGGCGAACGCGTTTGCATCCTGATCCACGCCCCAGAATGCTTTTTCCTTGTCTTTGCCGTAAAGGCGCCCGAAACCGGTGCCGGGCATATCGATAAAGACCAGGTCGCTGACATCAAGCAGACTGTACTGGTTGTTTTCCAGATGATACGGTGCGGGCGGCATATGGGTGTCGACAGGCGTCGAGACGCGTTTGGGCCCGAACGCTCCCATGTGCAGCCACATGGTGGAACTGCCCGGACCACCGTTGTACAGAAACGTAATGGGACGCGTATTCAGGTCCGCTCCCTGCTTGAAATATGCGACATAAAACATCTGCGCGGTCGGCGGGTCCTGCGCAGGATCCTTCGGCGGAGTTGCCTGACCGGGAAGAGGCTTGCCGTCGGTGCCGATCATGGCGTCCTGCTCGTCGGTTGCACCCACGGTGAGGGTCCCGGCAATGGCGGTATAGGCAATGGACTTGCCTTCAATCTCAACGGTGCCCTCGGTCTTCGACGGTGCGAACTGTTCAGGGCTTTGGGATGCGACGTTCGGTGCAGCCGCAACCGGATGATCGTCTTTCCCTGCGGCAGAACTCGAAGATTGGCAAAATGCGACCCCGGATAATAAGGCAAGTGACAGGGCTCTCACCGCTAGAACAGAGCACAATTGTCTCGGCATTGTTCGAGTGTCTCCAGAAAGTAGAAAGTTAAGGCGTTCCAGCTTTAGGACGTTCCAGGCCTGCGATTTGACGCCGAGAGGTGCGGACTTCTTTACCAATCCTGAAGCGGCAACTGCAAGGTGGCGTAATCTTGCTGGGCTTCAATGCAAAGGGCTTCGACAACCAACTCATGATCATCGCGTTGCGGAAGGCCCGAAACAGTCACCGAACCAATGACGCCTGCGTGCTCGACGCGAATCGGAAAGCTGCCCCCATGTGCTGCGTAGTCCAAAAACGGTAAACCGTGCTTTTCCAGCAAATCGGTTTTCTTGTGGCGCAAGTCCAGACCTACTGCATACGAACTGCGAAAGAAGTGCGCGACGACATTGCTCTTTCTCCGCACCCATTCGGGATTGTTCGGAGTGCTGCCTTCCAGCGCGCTATAAAAGAGCGGCTGCCCGAAGCGACGCACATCAATCACCACTCCAAGTTTGCGCTGGAGAGCCAAATCACGAAGGGTCGTGCCAATGCTCCACGCAACGTCACAATCGAAATGCGAAAGAACCAGCGCTTGTTCCTGCAGCGCCAGCTTCGCAAGATCGTCATTGATGGGCAACAGCACAACCCCTTGTTGAATGCTGCGAACGCCTGAGACTACGCCGAAACCGGCTCAGCCACCGCAACTTTGACCGGCGTCAACCAATTGAATCGATCCGGGCGCTGGCCTGATACGATGCCAAAATATTCTGCCGCCAGCTGCTTGGTGATTGGACCCGCCTGTCCATCTTTAATCGTGATGCGGTCAATCGAGCGAATCGGCGTCACTTCCGCGGCCGTGCCGGTGAAGAAGACTTCATCCGCAATATACAGAAGCTCCCGCGGAATTGGTTGTTCCACCACTGGAATTCCGAAGTCTCGCGCCAGCGTCAGGATCGATGAGCGAGTGATACCGGCGAGCACGGAACTGCCAAGATCGGACGTCATCAGCTGGCCTTTGTACACGACGAAAAGATTCTCGCCGGAACCCTCGGAGACTAGGCCGTTCACATCGAGTCCGACACCCTCGTCGAATCCGTTAAGCTTGGCTTCCATATGGATCAACTGCGAGTTCATGTAGTTGGCACCTGCTTTTGCCAGCACTGGCAGCGTGTTCGGCGCCAAGCGGTTCCAGGACGAGATGCAGATATCGGCACCGCGATCACCGGAGACATATTTCCCCCAGGGAAAGTTGGCGATGTAAAACTCGATCGGATTCTTCATGGGGTTCACACCCAACTCGCCATAGCCGCGAAACGCAATGGGCCGGATATAACATGGCGCAACGCCATTCGATTCGACGGTCTCGACAACCGCTTCATTGATCTGATCGAGCGAATAGCCCAGGTCCATGCGATAAATTTTTGCGGAATCGAGCATGCGTTGCATGTGGTCCTGCAGGCGGAAGATGGCCGCACCCTGCTCTGTCTTGTAGCACCGAATGCCCTCAAACACCGACGAGCCGTAGTGAAGGACATGGGACATCACGTGAATATTAGCCTGGTTCCATGGAATAAGTTTTCCGTTGTGCCAGATGTTTTTCGTCGGCTGTAAGGGCATGGCGTATTTCTCCTTAATAAGAACGTGACTCAGTGGAATCACTTTCATTATATCTATTGCCGCTCCGACAAGGATGGCGAGGCGTCCAACGCAGCGAGACCGTCTAAAAATCGACCGCAGCGACGTACCGCGGCTTTGGCCGAAAAATCAGCGGCGTGTGCCCGGATTTACAATTCCACTCAAGCAACATAGCTTGCATGCCCCGGCAGCTTACGGCTCAATTTTCTTAGGTCTCCACGAGGGAGCAGCGATGTTTGCCTGCCAACCTGCTGTCAGCCTTTTCCACTGTGTGCGAATACGGCATCAAGATGGGATGGGATGGGATGGGATGGGATGGGATGGGCGGGTCGGAGGATTGACTCCACGGTTGCGATACCGGAGCCCCAATGATCGAAACACGGACCGATATTTCAATCCCTGCTACCCTGCGCGAGACGTTACATCGCGATCATGGGTTCAGGAGTGATGTTTGCCGCCGGCAATCGTATCCAGGTCGATCTTCTTATAGTCGCCGCGCTCAATGCCGGCGCGAATCTGTGCCGGAGTCCAGCCTTTGCGCGTCATCTGATAGGCGTAAAAGCCTTCTTTGGCGCAGGTGCCGCATTCGGCGCCATGCAAACCTTGAAAACAACTGCGTAGGCTGGTATGACCGATGGCCCGGTCGCAGCGACAATAGCAGGGCAACTGATATAGGACGCTGGAAACCTTTGCTGCATCTTTGTAGACCTTCACCTGCCACGGAAGTTGAAAATTGATGCCGGTCAACTGTTTCCCATGCAGAATGGGTGGCAGCTTCGCGTCCGCCGGTGGAGGCGCAGCATGGAATGCAGGGACGTCAACCGTTGGATCGGTCCATTGTGCATGGCCGGCAACACAGACAAGCGCGACGATAAGGGTCAACCAAATGCGACTACGCATCAATATCCAGCTCCTGAAGCCATTTCCAAAATTGTACGATCCTTTCATCATCGAAATGCCAAAATTTGCGAAATCACGGCAACGCGGAATCCGCATCCAAGGAAAAGGCAATCGTGCGTATCCTCGCCCAGCAGCGTCCGGAAAGAGCGCGCCAAAGGACCTTCCCACGCAAGTTACAACGGTAACCTAGCGGACGTGCCTGGCAGAGCTTTGCTGCACTTTATCCGCGTTAAAGAAGGGCAAAAGTGCTAGGGTAAGGACGTATCATGCAGGCACGATTGGGTCGCTTGGATGAATCGACAGAGACTACTAACAAGTTTCCCTGCCAATGGAATCATCTGACGAAGATTTCTACGCTGATTTTCTATGTTGAATTTCGCCCCGTTGCCGGACTTGCTGGCCCTGACAATCCTTGTGTTTGTCTTCTGGTCCATCCTGCGTCGTCGCGCGGGTGGCAAGTTGCAAGCCTGGCTGTTGGGCTGGATCTTTATTTTGCTGCATTTTGCGGCGCAGCTCTTCGGCGTCCGGCCCGGAGGCCTGCAGACCTCCGTATTTGCGGTTTCGGCCATGATGTTGGAACTGGCGGGAGCCGCCTTTATCTATGCGGCGGGTGGGGCCCACTACAGCCTCCGCATGCGTTGGATCACCACGACCGGGCTGGTTGCGACCCTGCTCTATATTCTGATCGACTATCTGAGTGTTGCTACAACGTCGTGGTACTACGCCACCATTGTTCTGCTATTTTCCACCGTGATCGCCGTGTTGTTTCACGACCCGGGCAGCCGCGCCGGGGAGAGACATGTATACGCCACACTGGCGTGTTTGCTGGCTATTTTATTGTGGCTTGTCGTCCACTACAATCAGCAGGACTATGGGCTCGACTGCATTTACTTTGTGGTCTACCTGATGGCCGGCGTTGAATATTGGAGAAAATTCCCGCAGCGAACCACAGGTTCCTTAACTGCGGTTGTTGGTTTCGTGGTGTGGGCGCTGGTGTTTCCAGTCAGCGCGTATCTAATGATTTCCAGGCCGGACCTCCACATTCAAGACTCCGTGTGGAACCTGCCGAAATACATTGTTGCGATCGGCATTCTGTTGACGCTGCTCGAGGAGCAGATCGATCACACCCATCACCTGGCATTACACGATCCGCTCACCGGGTTGCCAAACCGGCGCCTGCTTCAAGACCGCCTGACCAAGGCGATTGAGAGGGCAGAGCGCAACGGAGCCCGCGTTGCCGTGCTGCTGATTGACCTGGATCACTTCAAGCAGATTAACGACACCTATGGCCATCCGGTCGGCGATGAAGTCCTGCGGATTGTTGCCACGCGATTGCAAATGCGGATCCGCAAAGCCGACACCATTGCCCGAGCCGGTGGCGATGAGTTCATGGTAATTGTCTCCGATCTGCTGCAGCCGCATGGGGCACGTGTCCTGGCCGCCAAATTAGCAGCGGATTTGAACGAGCCGATTGTTTTAGGATCGGTGCGCTTACCTGTCGGCGCGAGTATAGGGATGGGGATCTATCCCGATGACGCACAGACCGTGGAAGAACTCTGCGCCAGGGCGGACGCCAACATGTATCAGCAGAAGCGGCTTGGCAAGTAGTCAGCGCATATCACGAACCAAGTCAATTGGGGGATGGCAGTTGCGGGATGCAACTTGCCGCAACATTGCCGTCATAGAAAAAAAGACGGCACGAACGGTTTATTGTTCGTGCCGGGAGGCCAGTGACGCAACTTGCTAAGGATCAACCGCCGGTTCCAGATGTTCTTGGTAGCTCGGCGTCATTCCTTTACAACCATAGGATGCCACAGAATCGCCTCCGATGCACGAAATATTTGCATTTTTCATATATTTCTTTCACCGCTTCTCCCGAATTCCATAGAAATGTACCCGGTTGCGAGGCTGGCAACTCCAGCAGTTCCCACGGAAAACTGCCTTTTGGATTGATTCTAAACATAGATAGATGAAAATGACGGCGGTTGTGCCATACTGGCTAGGAAATCCAGTCGCCAACCTAGGACTGAGATGAGAACGGAAGAGATGATGAAACTGTCACGAAAGCGCGATACGCAAGATCGAGAACAAATCGCTGCAGTCCCCCCAGTGGAGCCCTTTCCCAGTCGGGGCCGATGGTCTACCGCATTTTTGATGGCGGGTTCTGCCCTTCTGGGTGCCACCGCGGTGGCCTTTTGGAACCGGCGAACCATCTCCAATATGCGAGTTCAGATTCTGGAAGAAGCAGCCAGACCGCAGCCCCGCGTCAACACGGATGAAGAGATTTTCTGAAGGAAGAGTCCAGCACACGCAGCTCGGATCGAGGCTCACATGTGTTTTCAACAGTCTTCGACAGCTTTTCAACAACACGCAGGTTGCGTAACAGCTGAAATCGGAGTATGTTCATGACTGGGCGTAAAGAACTCCGCAAGCTCAGCGTCATATCTACAGTAGAATTCGTAGTCCAGCAGAACGGAACTGCCTGATTCAGGCTTCTTGTTCGCACTACCATTCCAATAGATAGCCAAGAAGAATGTCCGCAGATCCGGCTTCCTCAGCGGACATGCGGCAGGCGAAACGCCTCTTCAAAAGGCAGTTCGTACGAAGCGGAGAACGACATTCCAGGCTGTAACGGAACGTCGGCAGAAAAAAAGATTCACTTTTATTTGACAGTAGTAGCCAGAACTTGATAGTCTGGTTTGGTCGCGCAAAAAACAGTAGCCAGTGTTGAAAAGCAGTTTTTCCTGGCCCCGCGCAAAGTTCGAGGACCTGCTGGAATCATCCGGCAGCTCGATCCAAAAAGAACTCGCTCAGGCGAAAATTCTTAAGGATCTTTGACAATTGGTTGAATATGCCAGTCGTGAGATGACGATGAAGTTGTGGTTTAGTCATTCTCACTAGTATAGGCTTCGCAGCCTTTCGAGCGC
>JAJYSL010000188.1 GCA_021793595.1 Acidobacteriota bacterium | reverse complement strand
ATCCGTAGCGTAGAGGGAGCCGCAAGTTATAAACGGTCTGCGAAGTCAGATCGTCGGTGGAAAGCCACCTCCGGCGGCCAAACGACCATTGCCTTCGCCTGTCCGCGACCTTACCGACGGATTGGGGATTTGTCTGATCCACTTGCAAAGTCCGCTGAAGTAGATCACAATACGCGGTCGCATTCGCAGAGCCATGAATTGCGAGTCATCCTAGAGGCTGGATCCACCATCCAGCTTATTGAGGATGTATTGCGTGGTAGACTGCATGCCGCCTTCGGCGTCCAGCCGATCCTTGAAGAAGACCTCTGGGTCAAGCCCATTACACGGGAGCCATTCTGCCTCTGCGTCTCTAAGAACCATCGCCTGGCAAAACAATCATCGGTTTTTGCCAAGGATATGGATGGTGAGATGGTCTTCTTTGTTCCACGTGCAGTACATCCCGGCTTTTACGACCGTACCTTGGAATACATCGCAAGCACCGGCGCCAGGCCTGTCTGGAAGGAGGTGCTCTCCTTCACGCATGCGATGGAGATTGTCGCTTACAACTTCGGCGTAGCGCTGATGCCGCAGTCTGTCGCGCGCCATTCTCACATGGGTGTCCTCTTCAAGCCCATCACAGACAAATTACTCTGGATCGAAACCGCACTATTTTCTATACGGGATCAGCAGGATGGAAAAATCCAGGAATTCCTTCATACCCTCCTGTTGCATCTCAAATCGGTTTCACCAGATCGGTAACCTATGCAAAATCGGTATGCATCAGATCACCATCTCATGCATACCGATTTTACAAAGCCCGTTACCGACAATCTTGGCAAGATCGACAACGCTGTATTTTTGAAAAAAGATCGCAAAACGGGAGTGCAGGAGCTTCTCTACAGGCCATTAAGCAACTCCGATGGTATCGAACGGCACGGGCTCACAGGAAATGGTTGAAGCATGGTGAATTTCAGAGAATGCCGATATTCGCTGCTTTCAAGACTATTGAAAAGAAACTGCTCATCGCAATATCGGAACATGCTCTTCCAGAGGTCCACAAAGAGATCCTTGCCTATTTTTGACCTTGCCCTTTTGCAGTGTGCGCTGTTGGAACTGCTCAGTGTTGCGCGTTTCCAGAATCTGGAACAGGGGAATCCAACACACTCCGGTCGATTCCCTCGTCACGATTCGAATCCGGCACCGCTGAAACCAGTCCGCGAGCCGTTCCAAATCTAAGGAACCTCTGCAGAGGCTCTTGGTTTTCATTGATGAAGCAGCGCAATAGTTGAACAGCGGTTCTCAAGCCGGATTCTCTCGAATCGGGGATTGGTCGCGTTGGTTTTTGCGTCTCTGGGGGCTGTTTCTCGGCCTCCAGAGACACTACGCCCCGAGCGGAACCAGCCGTTTGCGGTGCAGGTAGAGATTGACCAGCGCGAAGGCCGCGCACAGCCATTCGTGATTCTTCTTCAGGCCCCGATAGCGCACCCTGGTGAACCCGAAGACGCGCTTCAAGATACGGAAAGGCCATTCCACCTTGGCTCTTACTTTCGACTTGGTCCGGTTCTTCGCGCGTTGCAACTGGTCCACGCTGTTCTTATATCGGGTTCGCTTACAGGTCATGTCCTGGGCCTCGGGCGCAACTTCGCGGATCGCCTCAGTCTGTCCCTGATAACCTCCGTCTCCCCACACCTTCTTCTCTTCCCCATGCAATAAGTCAGGCAACATGTGCACGTCGGAAACGCTGGCCGCCGAAGTACACAGGGAATGCACATGGCCCTCCCGGGCATCCACACCGATATGCGCCTTGGCCCCGAAATGCCACTGCTTCCCCTTGCGCGTCTGGTGCATCTCCGGATCGCGCCGGCCGCCAGCGTTCTTGGTCGACGACGGCGCAGCAAGGATGGTCGCGTCCACGATCGTACCCGTGCCGATGCGAATGCCCTTGCGCTCCAGATACAGGTTCACCGTGTCCAGCATCCGGCCGCACAGATCATGTTCCTCCAGCAGGTGACGGAAGCGCAGAATCGTGGTCTCGTCCGGCGCCGCCGCACGGCCCAGATCCACGCCGGCAAACCGCCGCAGCGTCGCCGACTCATAGAACGCATCTTCCACGCCCGGGTCCGACAGGTTGAACCACTGCTGAAGAAAGTAAGTCCGCAGCATGATCGACAAACCCACAGGCTGGCGGCCGTTGCCTGCCTTGGGATAGTGCGGCTCGATCAGCGCCTGTAACTCGCTCCAGGGAACGATGCTCTCCATGCTCTCCAAAAACTGCTCCCACCTGCTCTTCCGT
Organism: Acidobacteriota bacterium; assembly: GCA_021793595.1. Next base: position 6,099 of record JAJYSL010000188.1, on the reverse strand, counting down.
CCATACTTCTCGAAAGTTTCCTGGCCCGCCAACGTGATCTGTCGCATCGTGCTCCTTACCCACTTACAACTTTATCCAAGCTGGCTGTGGATCGGCGACTTGTGCAGAGGTTCCCTAAGGTGAACGAAGGGAAGCATCGGTTCTGGCTCGCGGTCTGCAGGAACTGCCACGAAACACTAAGTGGCTTCCCCACATCGATCCCCGCTGCGTCGGCCTGAGCCGTGCAATATAAGTAGTCCCTCAAACGAGATCGTCAGCCGCTTCATCAGAAGCGAAGACGTCATCACTGTACTGAGCAAGAGGCCCAGAGCCACACTGCCGGACGAGCTTCGACAGGCATCAGTGAGCCATCGGTCTTAACTGCCAACGCTCGGGTTTCTCTTAGCCTAAATGCCATGCTCGACACCTGCTCCTTGCTTTATTGCCCAAACTGTGTTCTGGCGTCCTACTTGCTGGGGGATATTTACCTACCTTGGTGGACCCAAATGCTGGATTACGTCGCGAGTTAACCACCTCCTAACAATCAGCGCTTCACATCCAGAACCGAATCCCGAGATGATGAACGCCGGACATAATTTACTCGGGAAATCTGAGCCACACGTGGCTCCTCGCAATGCCTGCGAGATCTCTGGCTTGCTATCCGCGCATTGGTCGGGCATGGCAATGAGGACTGGCGCATCTGCGTTAGGTTGAGTAAACTCGCTGTGACCAGAAAACAGGAAATAAGATGCGCGTGCTCTGCTACATTACAAGCTTGCTTTCGGGAGGACCGCGGTGAAATTGACAATATTAAATGGCCGAGAAAATCGCAACGGGATCTCCAGCCAACAGCGGCTGCATTTGCTTGAAGTGCCGCTCCATGAATTGAACAGCCTTGAGTCCAGACAAGCTTGCGAGGCAATGTCCTGGGACGGCGAAATGTCGTTTCAGCCAATGTCTTACATCGCGGTAGTCCCTGAACAGGATATTTGTGATCTTTTGGGGGCATTCAGACTTCTTGCCACAGAATTGCAGATTAAGGAGCGAGGTTTTACCGTGCTGGTCAACAGAAGGCCGCCACCCGCTGAGGTAAGGCGGTTCGATGGAAGTATTCACAGTTTCCTTTGTACGACCGCTTTCTGGCAGATTGTCTTCCCCAAACTGTCGTGGCAGCATCCCGAGCTCTGGTGCTATGAGTGCCTCTCTTTCATTATGTCCACGATCAACCTTACCGATCCACTCTTTGTAAGGCAGTTACCTTACCAGCCACCTCGGCCAAAGGCCCTCGCTTCAATAGACCCGTCGGTTTCAGTCATCACACCTCACCGAGGTTCTGAGAATTACCTCCTGACCATGATTTCCCGGACCTTGGCATTGAAGCATCCAGGCAAGTTCGACCTGATGGTTGGGCTTGATGTCGACGAGATCAATTCCTATCGCGACTTAGAAGAGGACAAGAGGATAAGATTGTTCCGTGGCACTCCAGCGCCGGTAGGCCCTTATGTGTTAAGACAGGCAATGATAGAGGCAAGCACTGCAGATCTCTTCATGTTTCAAGATTCGGACGATGTGCCCTGTACGGACCGTATAGAGATTTTGGTGGCGGCTATGCGCGCTCTCGATGTGCACATGATTGGATGCCACGAGTTGGAAGTCAATGAAATTGATCAGACGGTGCGGGCCTACCGCTTTCCTCTTGATGTCAGCGCTGTGCTTAGACGCGACGACGTACAGGGCGTTTCTCATCATTCTCTCGAGCCTTTGCTGCATGCGACTACTCTTCTGCACCGGGAAAAGTTCCTCGCTGTCGGGGGACTTTCGACAAACAGGCGTATCGCCAACGACAGTCAATTTCTGCTGCGCGCTCATTTTTCAATGAGGATTGCCAATGTCGACGAGTTCCTCTATCTCCGCCGCGTCCATCGCTATGCGCTCACGGTTGCCGACGAAACAAAAAACGGGAACGACCTCCGACTGTCTCTGAGCCACCAATGGGGATCTGATTTCAAGTTGGTGAAGTCCCACCGGTTGAAACTCGAGGACTCGTCGCTGCAACCGACCAAACATGGTCCCGAAGTGCGGGTTCTCTCAATGGCATCCGCTGTTTCCAGATCGCAAGGGAGGAGCAATGAGTATCGAAACTGCAGCGAAGAAAATCACCAAAGAAACTGACTTCCTGACAAGGGAGCCGAGCATTTCATTGCTGTCGAAGATTAGCGCCTTTTAGGTTCTGTGTCCACAGATTACGACAGGATGCGCTTGATGCCATCGCCAGGTCGAAGGTGATTTACCGAGCTTTCGCAGTGTGTTCCGATATGTGCGGAAATGAACACCGATTTTCGATAGTGGACAGTCTCGATTCGACGGACATTTCTCAACCTTTCTTAAACCACTGAAATCAAAGCTATTTCAATGTCGCTTGGTTTGGTTGGCTGCTTGCAATCTCTTCTTGCAATGGAAATCGCACGGCCCGAACAAAAAGACTTAAACTCAGCAGTCAGATTCTGATGGTCCACAATTACAGTGGTGTACTGGCTGGAATCACCTGGTTTGTGACGCGGCTGAAGCAGCCACTCCCACGGTGGATCTGAACGCTGTTTGAGAGGCATGGTGAAATGTGGCAACATATCTGTCAGATGCGCAGACTAGGAAGCTAGTGCCGTGCGGCGATCGCAATTGTTCGATACCTGCCGAGACTGGTGGCGCGGCGGTTCGCACGTTCGAGTTGCCGAGCGCCATGGTCCACCCGGATACGATTATCCTGCAATTAACCGATCCGCAACTGTTGCAGGAGGCGCAGGACGTCGCGCTGGGACAGTGTAAACCGCATCCAACTGGATTAGAAGCTGGTCAACAACCTCAGCTTCGAAGATTGCGTAGAAATGAGAGAATACAGCCAGCAGTTCATTCGATTTTAGACGGGACCCAACAACATGGCCGCTGCAGAGCACTTCACATTGAAGGGCTCACCAAGGTTTTCTACACCGATGAGGTTGAGACTCACGCGCTGACTGGCAAGCGCTACCGCTCCATTGCGGAGAACCTACAGCCAGCGGGGCACAAACGGCGGATGAATGAGTCGCTGGCCGAATCGCCCTCGATCCTGCTGGCGGATGAGCCGTCCGGGAACCTCGATTCGCACAATGGCGAGGCGGTCATGGAACTGCTGAAAGATCTGCACAAAGACCGCGCGACCATCTGCATGGTCAAGCATGACCCGCTCTTCACCAAACTGGCCGAGCGCGAGGTGCAGCTATTCGACGGCCAGGTAGTTTCCGAAGAGGACCTCCGTCACAAATTAGCTGTGGAAATGGAGTTGCTGCGATGAATACGCTCTGGAATGATCTTCGCTATGCATTGCGCCAGTTGCGCAAGTCACCAGGGTTCACGGTGACCATGGTGCTGACATTGGCATTGGGCATTGGCGCTAATACTGCTATTTTCAGTGTGGTGAATGCGCTGATGTTGCGTTCGTTGCCTTATCCGCAGCCCATGCGGCTGGGCGCGTTGATTACGCACTGGAGCGGCCTGGGTGGCGCGGAGTATGACAATAGCGCCGACGGCGAGACCTATGATCTGGTGCGAGATCGGGTACCGGCGGTGACCGCGGCCGCCTATGGCTCGGAAGGCGGCGTCAATCTGCAGGTCGGGCAGAGTGCGCAGTACGCGCAGCAGTTGCGCGTGACCTCGATGTATTTCGACGTGCTGGGCATTCGGCCGCTACTGGGCCGCAGCTTTACGCGAGAAGAAGACCATCCAAATGGGCCCGCAGTGGTTGTCCTGAGCAACCATCTTTGGCGCAATGCATTTCATTCCAATCCGAACATAGTGGGACGGGCGATTCGGCTGAAAGGCGCACCTTATACAGTCGTGGGCGTCTTGCCGCCTGGGGCGCAGTCGCTGCCTGGCAGTGGGGCTTCCCGGCCTGCCGACCTCTGGACCCCGCTGCAGCCTAGCACAACAGGGGAAGGTGAAGGTGCGAATTACGACGTCCTGCTGCGGCTGAAGCCGGGCAGCAACTGGGCACAGGCGAATGCACAGATAAGCAGTTTGATGCCGGAGCAATTTCGACGCGAGCTAGCGCACAATCCCGGGGCAACAGTTCACCTAACGGGCGTGCCATTGCAGCAAAGCGAGGCGGAGCCGCTGCGTTCGGGCGTTCTTGGACTGATGATTGCGGTTGGTTTTATTCTGCTGATTGCCTGCGCAAACCTGGCCGGGCTGGCGCTGGTGCGTGCCGGACGCCGCAGCGGCGAAATGGCCACACGGATGGCGCTAGGAGCGAGTCGCTTTGCGCTGGTGCGCCAGTTGTGGACGGAGAACTTGGTGCTGGCGCTGCTGGGCGGCGCGACGGGGTTGGGCGTTGCGGCAGGGGGCCTGGCAGTGTTGCAACGCCTGATTCCACTGGGCCTGCTGCCGACGGATAATTTCCGACTGGATGGCCGCGTGCTGCTATTCACCCTGGCTGTTTCGCTCGCAGTCAGCGTGCTTTTTGGGATGCTTCCGGCACTGGAACTACGGCGTGTTGATCTGCGTTCAACTATGGCTGTCGGGGCTAACCGTGCGTTTAACGGTGGGAGCCAGCGCACAACACGTACACTACTGATCGCCGGTGAGATTGCGCTGTCAGTGGTACTGGTGGCCGCATCGGGACTACTGATTCGCTCGTTGATTTATCTGGAGACATTGCCGCCAGGCTTCGATGCCACGAACGTGATGACCGGAAAGGTTTCGCTTGACGATGTGCGGTATCACAATGCTGCGGTGTTTCAGCATCTGCTGACATCGAGCCTCGACGCGATAGAGCACATTCCCGGTGTGGAGAGCGCCGCCGTGGGTCTGAGCCTGCCGTATGAACGCGGATTCAATGTGGGCGCGACATTGGTGAGCGGAAAAGACGCCGGGCAAATGTTCGGGACCGATGCGACCTACGTTACTCCAGGTTATTTCGACACGCTCCGTATGCATTTGCTAGCTGGTCGGGAATTTTCCGCGAGCGACACAACTGAAAGTCAGCCAGTCGTGATTGTGAATGAGTCCTTCGTCCGCAAATACCTGGATCGAGCGAATCCGGTGGGTGCCAGCGTGGAAGCCTCGACAAGTGGAACGGAACAAGGATGGGTGCCTATGCGCGTAGTAGGCGTGGTGGGCGATGTTGTGTCAACTCCTGTTGGATTGGGGGGCAGTCTCCCATTGACAAACGACGAGCCGACGATTTACGTTCCCGCCACGCAGGTGAAACAGTCTCTGCTCAACATGGCACACGTATGGTTCCAGCCCAGTTGGATCGTGCGCACGAGTGGGCCGATCGCTGGAATTACCGGGGCTATGCAGAAGGCACTTGCCGAGGCCGACCCGTCGCTGCCCTTCTCCGGTTTCTACAGCATGGCAGACCTGGAACAACGCGCGTTGAGCATGCAACGCGTGGAGGTGATGCTGCTGGGAGTGCTGGCTGGTCTCGCGCTGCTGCTCTCCGCCGTCGGTGTGTATGGATTGATCGCGAACCTTGTTGTGCAGCGCACGCGCGAGATCGGCATTCGACTGGCGCTCGGGTCTTCTATGCGGGAGGCAATGCTGGAAATTGGCCGGTCCGCTGTTTTCGCGACTGTGCTCGGATTATCTATCGGACTCTGCGCTGCTATGGTTGTTCTGCGCGCCCTGAAGAGCTTTATCTATGGGATCGGCGTGTACGATCCGGCGACGCTTATCGGAACCTCTGTGGTGTTGGTTGCGGTGGCGATGGCCGCAACATTTCTGCCGACGAGGCGCATCACCCGCATCGACCCCTCGAAAATTCTGCGCGAGGAATAGGGGTGTTTACCCGCATGAGAACAGGGAATGCGGGTAACCCTCGCACCTTTCCTTCTGTCCTCTCTTGGGGAGGGGGGACTGAGGGTGACTATCTGTGAATATCTGGTTAAATCATACGTAGTTCTACTTCCGTAATTGCTTAATGGTTGCGGAACCAGCGATTTGTCATTTTTTCCACTTTCTTCACTGTCCCAGTCTGGGAGGGTAGAAGCCCTCGCCTTTAGGCGACGGCTTTAGCAAGCGCGCCGCGGGATAATCTTAATGGATGGCTGACTATCGACGCGGCGCGCACACGGTATTCGAGATCCA
>JAJYSL010000187.1 GCA_021793595.1 Acidobacteriota bacterium | reverse complement strand
TAGAACACCGGTTTCGATGTGCATGCGATTACCTCAAACGCTCACAGCCGAGCGTATATCCAATGGCAAGTAGAAAAAACGCTATGGAACCGAGAACAAGCCAAACGTCGATCATCAACGTCCCTCCTCAAACCCTTCACCTCGAATACCGATAAAAAACACGGCTGCCGCACCGGTCGGTGCATTCTGTGGCCGATCCAGCTTGTTCTTCTTCTCCAGGGAATCAATGCGTGATTGCAATTGGTTAACCACGTTTTGCAGCTGCTGGATCTGCAATTCCAATTTATGAGCGGATTGTCGATTGAACTGTTCGTAGACTGACGCCGTCAGGATGGTCGCAACCAGCAATCCGTAAACCAGAGAACGCCGCGCAACGTTGGATGTTCGGGAGGGATCAAGATTGCTGAAAGGATGGACAGCGCTGCTTCCTCGCATCTTCAGCTCCTTGCCGGTTCGCGCAAAACCCCGATAGCAAGCTGCGAGGAATATCACCATCGCGATACCGATTGCATCCCCGAGAAGCGAGCGTGACATTCTTTTGCCTCAGCGCTATTTTGCCGCCTTTCACAGTTGGCATCACGACGCATAAAAATGGCATAAGAAGATCATAAAAAAGTTATAAGGACGAACCGGATTCGACCCCTTCCGGCACAAAGCGGTACCCCACCCAAGGCTCAGTCAGGATATAGTGCGGCTTTTCGCCTGGCTCGATCTTGCGGCGCAGCTGTCCTATGAGAACGCGTAAGGATTCCGGCTGGTCTGCGTTGATACCCCCCCATACCGCTACCGTCAGTGTGCGGCGAGTTACAACGCGATCGGGATAGTGCGACATGGCGTGCAACAGGTCGAACTCCTTGGGAGTAAGGTGCACCTCCATGCCCCGCACAAACACTTGTCGCGCAACTGGATCGATGCGGAAATCTCCTATCGTGATTTCCTTATTCGCCTCTTTGGCTATCGCATGCGTGGATCGCCGCAGCACCGCGCGGACTCTCGCGAGAAGTTCATTGATCTGAAAAGGCTTGGTCACAAAATCGTCGGCGCCTGCGTCCAGAGCCTCGATTTTCACTTTTTCCTGGTTTCTTACCGACAACACCAGAATGGGAACGTTGGATTGTTTGCGGATCGCACGACAAAGCTCCACCCCATCTAGATTCGGCATGGAAAGGTCGGTGATGATCAGCTCGGCCGGCCATTCCTTCAATATATCCAGTGCCGCTTTCCCGTCCGGTGCGGATTTCACCCGGTATCCATGCGCGGTGCAAGCCATGGATACAACCCGAATAATTTGAGGCTCGTCATCAACAACCAAAAGTTTTGCTGGCTCAGGGGAATGGCGAGGTGAAATTATGGCGTCCGTCATATCCGGCTCAATGTCTTTCTTGCGTCACTATATGTACATCCACATGCGGTGCTTCACGCAGAAGCTTCTGAATTGCCATGAAATAAAGATAGTTCTGCCAGCCGCGAATCGCCGAACGGCCCAGGATGATCTGGGTGATGCGATGTTCCTTGATAAAATCCGCCAGCGCGCTGGCGACGTTTTTGCCTTGCAAATGAAAAATACGTGCCGAAAGATTTTCCGCAAAGCGAAGATTGGCTGCCAGATTCCGGCTCTTCTCTTCGACGGCATCCTCAGGCAGGTCGACATGCAGAATGTAAAACTCGGCATCCATGCCCTCCGCCATGCGCGCGCCACGTGCGATCAGTTGCTGCGAGGCAGGATTGGAGCTGACGCAAACCGCAACGCGCTCCTGGACCACCCAGTCCTGACCGAGCTGCTTCCGGCGCAGATAGGCATCCAGGTTTTGATCCACGGCATGCGTCACGCGTTTCAACGCTAGTTCCCGCAATGCCAGCAAATTTCCGCGGCGGAAAAAATTGGCTAACGACCGTTCCACACGTTCCGCCGGGTAAATGTCGCCGCGGCGCATGCGGGTCTGCAAGGCTTCGGGAGTAACATCCACAAGAACCACTTCATCTGCCCGCCCCAACACCCAGTCCGGAACCGTTTCCCGTACTGTGATACCGGTGATGCTCTGTACCGTCGGGGCCACGCTTTCAATGTGCTGCACGTTTAATGCGGAAAGCACATCGATGCGGTTCTGCAGCAGCTCCAGCACATCCTCGTAGCGTTTTTCGTGCTTGCTACCTGGGATGTTCGTATGGGCCAGCTCATCGACCAGCACCACTGCGGGCTTTCTCGACAGCACGGCGTCCACATCGAGCTCTTCAAAGAAGGTCCCCTTGTATTCGACCCGCCGTGTCGGAACGGCCGCAAGCTCGCTGGCCAGCTCCATTACGCGAGCCCTCTGGTGAGCTTCTACGAATCCAATCACGACGTCCTCGCCGCGTCGGCTGCGACGAATCGCCTCGCTCAGCATATTGAAGGTTTTCCCCACTCCGGGCGCGTACCCTAGGAATACCTTGAAGATTCCTGCTGTCTTTTCCGGGGCAGCAGTTTCCAGCCACTGCTCAGGAGTCTTCACCGGCTTGGGATTTCCAGTCTGAGGACTCATAGATCAGGCCGCCTGAGTAGAATTGGTGTGATGCTGTCGCATAGAACATCTCCGATGACCCGCTACGCGGCCTCTGCGCTGGTCGTGGCGTTGATTGTCTGGATATATTTTTCTCTGCTGCACGTCAATCACACCACAGTCTCTCTCACTTTATTGTTATACGTTTTATGGATCGCAGGGCGATGGGGACTTCCCAACGCAATTTTTACATCCATTCTTTCAATCCTGGCGATCAATTTTTTCTTTCTCCCGCCCATCGGGAAATTCACGGTCGCCGATCCGCAAAACTGGGTCTCGCTCAGCGCATTTCTGGTTACCGCGATCTTATACAGCCGACTTTCTGATCGCGTACGCGATGAAGCAAATCAGGCGAAAAAACAGCGGATTGAAATGGAGCGGCTCTATGACTTTAGCCGCCAGCTGCTGACTAGCGAAAATATTCTCGACCTGCTCAACTCCATCCCTCAAATGATCACTACCACCTTCTTTACTGAGGGTACGGCTCTGCTGATCAACGCCAGGAACCGCGTGTACCATTCCGGCGTCAGCAGTGAGCGAATCGGCGATGAGTTGCTTCGCAATGCTTCGCGCTCGCTCGACATTCAGCGTAATGAGGAGACGGGAATCTGCATGGTCCCGCTGATGATGGGTCTGCGTCCCATCGGGGCACTGGGCATCGTTGGCAAGGGCCCGTCGCGACAGAGTCTAGAGGCACTGGGCAGCATGGTTGCCATTGCGGTGGAACGGGCCGGAGCCGTCGAACAACTAGGCAAGACGGAGGCTGCGCGCGAAAGTGAACGCATCCGCAGCGCCTTGCTGGACTCTGTGACCCATGAGCTGCGCACGCCTCTCACTTCGATTATGGGGGCCGTCAGCAGCTTACGTTCCCAAATGCAGTTGACGGAACAGGAGCGGAGCGAGTTGCTCGCCATCATCGACGAGGAAAGCGGACGACTCAATCGCCTGATCGAAGAAGCGGTGGAGATGGCCCAGCTGGATGCACGCGAGGTCCAATTGGATTTGCAGCCGTACTCGGTGCAACAGCTTGTCGACGAATCGGTCAGCAACGCCCAGGATATCGTTGCTGCCCATCCTATCTCCGTGCGGCTGCCCAGCGATCTGCCGCCCGTCGTTTTCGATCTTCGTATGATCGAAAAGGTCTTGCATCATCTGCTGGAAAACGCCGCCAAATATTCCACTCCCGGTAGTCCCATCTGCATCAGTGCCGAACAGACCAAAGACGCCCTGATCGTCAGCGTGGCCGACCGTGGGGTGGGAATCGGCATGCTGGAAAAGAGCTTTATCTTCGACAAGTTTTATCGCAGCCCTGGGCAACGCTATCAGGTGCACGGAACAGGCATGGGACTCGCCATCGCCAAAGCCATTGTGGAGGCGCATGGCGGTACCATCACCGTCACCAGTCAGGTCGGACATGGTTCCGTCTTCTCGTTCGAGTTGCCACTGCAGTCCCGTGAACCGCAATTGCAAGATTGAACTGTGCGTCTGTGCCGCTTGTCATCCAAACATTTTGCGGGTTTCATCCTGGAAATCCTATGCAACACCCTCAGCCCATGGAACTTCTTCATCTGACACGCTTCGCATATAGCATGATTCCAAACACAAGGAACGTTTCTTGTACGATTGGCAATCGTTGCCTGTAAACGATTGAAAATTGATGGTGGAGGCGGGAGTCGGATTGCTATATTGCGCTGATTATAAATAATTTATTGATATTTCAACATCGCAGCAAACGCACGAAACGGCCGATACGCGGTTTTGGGGTTCGTTTGGAGTACACGGACTGAAGGCAAGAAGTTTGCTCCACGTTGCTGTCGATATGAAGACGGAGCAGCATCGTTTATGCCGACTTTTCGTCAGCGGTCTGAGTTCGATGAGCGATTTGGCGATTGGGCGCGAATTGACCGCTCAATTTCTGGATTGTCCTTTCATCAGACGAAATAATCTACCGACCGAACTGTTCGGGAAACCGCTGACAGATGCCTTTATACGGGTTTATACAAGATACTGGTTTATCTAAGGTCATCGACATGCTCATACGTGAACAGGATCATGGGAATTCATCAGGCTTCCGACCGTCGCAAAGTCAGCGGCATGAGCCGAGTCGACTGCTACAATCCTTTCCGATAAACTACTGTTTCAGATACTTGAAAACGGACACGAACGAAAGCGACCCAGGCCAGTAAGGAGCACGAATATGCGTACTCTCAGGTATTTCGCATTGCTTGCAATCTTCGGATTCTTTCTGACGCCAACCCGCTCCGCGCACGCGCAAATCTCGTTTGGCATCAACATCGGCGGCGGTTACCCCGTGGGCCCACCCGCATGTCAGTACGGCTACTACAACTACGCCCCCTATGCCTGCGCTCCCTATGGCTATTACGGACCCCAGTGGTTTAACAACGGCATCTTCATCGGTGCTGGCCCCTGGTACGACCGCGGTTGGGGAGGATGGGGTGAGGATGGTGGAGGATGGGGTGAGGATGGTGGAGGATGGGGTGAGGATGGTGGCGGATGGGGCGATCGTGGCGGATGGGGTGGCGATCGTGGTGGATGGGGTGGTGGCCGTGGCTACGTAGGCGGCGGTTTCCACGGTGATGGCGGACGCGGCGGTTTCCACGGCCGCGGGCGGCACTGATTCCATCGCTGTGCAACATTTGCACAATGAAAACGGCTGCCACATGGCAGCCGTTTTCATTGTGCCGATCCTGACCAATGATCTACGGATTTTCTGGTAGCAACGTAAGGCATTGAAGAAGGAGCCGCTTCGTGTTGTCGGATTGTGCGGCATCGCTGATTGAGTCCGTGCCGCGTCCGCCGGGAGGGTTCTAGAACCGCATCTACTTCTTGCCTGCTGCACCCTTCTTCGCTGGAACTTCTGTCGCCGGTTTCGGTTTCCAGAATGCGAGATCGTCCTTGATCCAGCTTCTCGGCAGCCGACTCATGCTTGGCGTAAATACGAAGAGGTTCGACACAGTGCCGTCATAGTTCGCGCTCTCAAAATCAAGCATATGTTTGTACGCGTTTTCGCCCAAACCCTGTCGGTATTTGGCCATCATCGAGTGGTGCTTGTCGAGGTCCGCCAGAGACTTCACCGCGATGACGACCAAATAGGAGTCGTCATGGGAGTCACCAAAGGTTTGTTCGTAGAGCAAGTAGTGAAAATCGGGGTCGGTCTTCATCCATCCCGCCCTGATCTGCTGGACGAGATCCGCAAACTCGGGACTGTGCCCGAGCTTGACGTGAATCTGGGTCAGCTCCATGAAGCGCATCTTGCCTAGATTCACCGTGTCTGGATTGCTCAAGCCTGGGCACAGCCTCCAGACGGCCGTGTTCACGCCGGTTAGAGTCGCATTGTGCTCGCTGTTGATCTTGTCTAACTTGTTGCCTAGAACAGTATCGTTAAAATCGTGTACGTCTGCCATCTCCTCAAGCGAGGAGTAGCCGGAAAGGAACATTACTTGTTGCTTCCCGGTGATTGCGCCCATTCCCAGGTAGTATTCGCTGCCATTATTGGCGTTCAGCACGGAGATGTATTCGGCTTCGAGTCTAGCGTGGGCCGCATCGTCCCCCGGCTTCAGATTCTCCTGCACAGTTACCAGGATCTGAGCCGGGCCGCTAGGCACCGAGGGGTGCTCCTGGGCATGCACGACGCCTGCCGTCAGGCCGGCCACGGTTATCGCCATCCACGCAATGTACTGCCGAATTCGGGGCTGAACCATATTCATTGGATCTCCTAAGTGAGGGAAACAAATATGTACACATTCTAACGGAGTGCACACCCAGGATGATGTCTCGGCGCTTTTGAGTTGGGTGTCTTTCCTTGCCATGTTGCCTGGCGAAGCTGCTCTAAGAAATAGCCTCAGCTGCCTCGCCATCGGGTTGGACGCTCAGCCCACTCAATCTCTGGGAAGGCTGTCCCTTAGCCGCCATTGCCCATCTCCCTCCCACATCGAAAGAGTCGTCCCTGGGATTCATCCCCGGTGGGTGCCGACTTGAAAGTTAGACGCAAAAGCCCATCAAGGAGCGTATCATCGCCAAATCATGTTTCCAAGCCGGCGCGATCTGGAAACATGATTTGGCCTGTTTGCGAAAGTTGAGAGCTCGCGCGGACAGCAGTCAACCCAGACTGTTCCCCGGAGTGACGCTATCGTTCATAATCTAAGGTGGATCACGTGGCTATGCGGCGTCGCACGTTTGATCATTTGATTCCTGAGCGCCATCAGAGGTAACCCATGAAAGCGAAAAGCCACGGGGAGATTGTTCAACGCCCACCCAAACAGACCGGCTTTACGGATGACGAGCGTCGCGCGATGAAGGAGCGAGCAAAGGAACTGAAAGATGAGCAGCGCCAAAACGCAAACGCGATTGAAGCCGAAGCAGAGGTGCTCGCGAAGATCGCCGAGATGCCTGACGCCGATCGCATAATGGCTGAACGTCTTCATGCGCTGATCAAACGAGTCGCACCTGTGCTCGCGCCTCGGACTTGGTACGGGATGCCTGCCTACGCCAGAGGCGGCAGCGTCGTATGTTTCTTTCAAGGCTCACATAAGTTCAAGACGAGATATGCGACGCTCGGCTTCAGTGACAAGGCAAGATTGGACGATGGTGCCATGTGGTCGACGGCCTTTGCGCTGACGAAGCTCGACGCAAAGGAGGAAAAAGTGATCGCTGACCTGGTAAAGAAGGCCGTTAGCTAGCCGGCGACTACCCTCAGAGTCCGATCACGACTACTGAGACTGGACTTCGGGTCCGTTCCTACGGACTTCGCCCCCTGAACGCTTCCTATCCTAAATTGATGCATCACCGCCAAGTCACTCAATCAGAAACCTAGAGCCGATACGTCGCCGCATCGGATCAGGACGCTACGCTCCCCCAAATAAGGGCCGTCGCAAGGAACTGCCGTCGCGTTTTCGTCCGGGCGGACAAAGATCCCCCGGCCACTGGCGCCCGCGCGCCAGCGGGCGCCAGCTCAATCTCAACCAGCCTGGGCCACAGCTTTCCCGTCACAAACAAACGGTTCTGCCCGCTGCCCTGCCGGGACAAGCTTCCACTGCGGTCAGCGCGGGCGCGGCGCCACACGAGTGCCGCATGGGCAGCTGACGGCAGGCGGTCATTGTCAGGGTTGCAAAAAAAGGCGAGTTCCGGACGCCAGCATCGTGCTTTCCTCGGCAAGCGATCAGGCAGGCCCGGACGCCAGATACTCGCTGTAGGCTGCTTCGACAGTCTTGATGTTTCTCGCGCCGAACCAGTACATCCATATTCCGAGGAGAATCACCGGAATGCCCGCGCCCAGCAGCGGCAAGAGCAGGACGCCTAGGATGATAAAGCCGAACGAGCCCACCTTCAGGTTCTTGTTGGGTGTGATCAGCTTCTGCTTCTGGAGCGCCAGGATGTCAGGATCGCGCGTTCCTGACGCCTTCAGGAATCCGATCACCCTCTGTCTGTTCATCTTTCCGAATGCACCGTAACCCTCGATATTCTTCAGTCCCATTTCGCATTCTCCTGGTTGAAAAGAATCTGCTGCGACCCGATTGCGGCCGGGCCTTGTACTCGCACGTCATATTCAGTTCTTTTGAGGCCGCGGTAACCTCCCAGCGCGGCACAGCACACCATAGCGGCCGCTAATTCCGCTGATGCGTGGTCACCGGTTCATACATGTAGAGCGTTCCCTGCTGTTGCATGCACGCATGATCTGCAATGTCGCGCCGCGGGTGTGGGGGATCGATCTGGTAGCAACGGTACACACTGTGGCCGAGAACGAGTCCTGGGCTCGACAGCGTCAATCGCGCCGGACTCGTCGTCCGCTTGCCGGTCGCCTGGGACGGCCTACCT
>JAJYSL010000186.1 GCA_021793595.1 Acidobacteriota bacterium | reverse complement strand
TTTAAGCCCGCAACTCGCGATGGCAGGCCCGTCGACATTACCACATATTATCGGATCGATTTCCAACTGGCGTAGTTCTGGATCGGCGTCTTTAAACTTACGTAACATAAGGTATTACCATTTTGAAAATTTTGGTAACGTATCGGTAATGTTCACGTATGATTGAACCGGCATCCAGTGACCGCAATTGTGAGCAAACAACCCTAAACCAGGTAACACAAGGAACACAATGATGCGATTTTCGAAACTTATCCCTCGAGGTTCACGCAACAGAGGACTGGCCCTCCTTCTGCTGGTGTCCATCACTCTCCCTGCCTCGGCCCGGCACAAAAAAAGGCAGCAGCCTATGGCCAAGCTGACCCCCCAGATGGTTCGCCTTATCGATTTGGCCTCCGGCCATGAAAGGGGCGTCCTGCAGGCGCTGCAACAACGCACGCCTGTTGTCGAGACTTACATTCAGGATTTCAAGCCGGACACGCAGTTGAGCGCGGTACCGATTGATGACCACTATTTTCTGGGCCGCGTAGATTTCGGCAAGGTCATCGAAGACAATCGCTACCAGGAAGCGGGAGCCAAGAAAGCCGCTCTCAAGGGTTCCGTCATGTTCGTCAATGGGCTGACCAAGGCGTTCAAGATCGAGTATGTCGCCCAGGGGTTCGTGCAAATGCTCCTGCTGGATGCCAATCACTTCGATCGTCAGCATTACGACTTTGTGTTCGTCCGCCGCGAGTTCCTCGGCGACACCAGGACAGATCTCTTTGACGTGACGCCGAAGTCCGGCTCCGGCTCCGGTCGGTTCATCGGCCGTGTCTGGATTGAAGATACGGGCGGCAATATCGTTCGCTTCAGCGGTACCTATACCAGCAATAGCGGCCACCAAGTCTACTACCACTTCGACAGCTGGCGCACCAATGTGCAGCCCGGCCTCTGGTTGCCGACCGCCGTGTACGCAGAAGAGCATGGACCGGGAACTGTTCCGGATCAGGCCGGCTTCTTCCGCGCGCAAACCTGGATTTGGGGCTATTCGCTGCGCCAACCAGCTTCCACCAGCGACAACGCAACGGTGAAGATTGATGCCGTGTCCGATCAAAGCGAAAGCGCGCAGGATGTAAGCCCGCTGCAAGCTTCTCGCATGTGGTCGCAACAAGCCGAGTCCAACATTCTCGATCGCTTGTTTCAAGCCGGCCTGCTGGCTGCACCGAGCAACTTTGACAAGGTGCTGGAGCAGGTCACCAACAACCTCATCCTCACAAATAACATTTCATTGCCGGAACCCGTACACTGCCGCGTTCTCTTGACCTACCCCCTGGAATCTTTGACCATTGGAAACACGATCGTACTCAGCAAAGGCCTGATCGATACCCTCCCCTACGAAGCAGACCTAGCTGCCGTACTTTCCTTCCAACTGGCCCACTTGGAGCTGGGGCATAAGGTCGATACAGAATTTGCTTTCCCTGACAACCTGATGTTCGCCGATCAGGCGACCATCCGCCGAGTACCTTTGCACCATAGCGACGCAGAGAACCAGGCTGCGGCAAGGAAGGCAGTCCAGCTCCTGGCAAACTCTCCGTACAAAGATAAGCTGGCGGATGCCGGCCTCTATTACAAACTCCTGCTCGCTCGCGCCAAATCATTACCGGCCTTGATGCAGCCGCAACTTGGAGATTCGCTGTTCACCAGCCCCGCCGACGATCAGGTCTGGATGAGCGCACTGGTCGCCAAAGCACCCAAACTTGATATGGACAACGTCCGCCAGATCGCTGCTTTGCCACTCGGAAGCCGCATTCGCGTGGATTCGTGGAATGATACTGTTGATTTACTCAATTCCAAACCGGTTGCGGTCTTGAGCCCAAGCGATAAGATGCCGCTTGAATTGACGCCTATTTTCTTTAGGCTCCGCCCCTACGGGCAGGCAGCGCCAATTCCTGCATCTACTGGAGCAGCCTCCCCGGGCGACAGTACATCTAATCAATGACGTAGGCTTACACTGAGAGGCAGATACAAAATAGTATCTGCCTCTAGAGATACAAGTTCTTCTTGCGTTGGGGAGGGTCTTTACGGTGGGGAAAAAACTTTTTAGTGGGCTCGCTTTTTTATTTTGCCCGATATTTCTGCTTGCCCAGGCGGTCGCTCCAGTCACGCCGAAGCGAGCTACCATCACTGCGGGAGGTTATTTCTCCTTCGGACAAACAGATTACGGCCAACGGCATGCATTCGGACCGGGCCTATACGCAGATTTCGATTATCGCGTGTGGCGCAATGTTGGAGTCGGAGTGGAGGGAGAAGCACGTTTTCTGGATTTTCTTACGGATTCAAGTTCTGGTAAAGGCATCTCTGAGCAGAATTTTCTGGGCGGCCCGCGGGTCACGTATGAGCTTGGCCGCAAATGGGTACCCTACGTCAAATTCCTGGTCGGTGGAAGCCGCTTCCACTACCCAAACTTCATTTCCAACCAGACGTACAACTACACGACTTTCGCTGGTGGCGGTGGCGTCGACTATAAGATCTCGAGCCGTCTTACCATTCGGCCGGTAGACTTCGAATATCAGCACTGGCAGTTTCCACCCACTGGCCTGACCCCCTGGGTCTATTCTGCTGGTGTTTCCTATCGCCTGTTCTAGCAGATCAGCTAACGTTTACGCTCACATCCAAGCCCTGGCTCAAGCCGGGGCTTTTGTTCTTCCGGCCAATGGAAGACGCGCTTGCACGATTTGAGCAGCCTTGGCAAAAATCCTCTACGATAAGAGTTTGACCCAGCATCCGATGACATCCTCTTCTCAAGCAACACGCGTCCGTTTTGCTCCTTCCCCTACCGGCTTTCTGCATGTGGGAGGAGCTCGCACCGCCCTGTTTAGCTGGCTGTTTGCCCGCCACACGGGAGGAACTTTTATTCTTCGCATCGAAGACACAGACTTCGAGCGCTCCTCTGCCGACATGGTGACTGGGATCCTTGAGGGCCTGCGATGGCTGGGAATGGACTGGGATGAGGGCCCGTTTCATCAATCTCAGCGCCTGGAGCTGTACGTTCGCACCGCTGCCGCATTGGTTGAAAGCGGCCATGCCTATCATTGCTTCTGTACTCGGGAGGAATTGCAGTCCCGGCGCGCTTTGGCTAGTGAGGCCGGAACCGTGCCGCGCTACGATGGCCGCTGCCGCACCATTTCTCGTGCAGAAGCCCAGAGACGCATTCTCCAGGGGGAACGCGCTGTGGTGCGCTTTATGGTTCCGCGCGAGGGCGTAACGGTCTTCAAGGATGCCGTGTTTGGCCCCATGGAGTTTGCCAATACCGAACTGGAGGACTTTGTCCTTCTGCGCTCCGACGGTATCCCGACCTACCACCTCAGCGTCGTCGCAGACGATCTGGACATGCGAATGACCCACATTATTCGCGGCGCCGATCATCTCTCCAACACCCCCAAGCAGGTCCTGCTCTATCAGGCCCTGGGAGCTTCCCTGCCCATTTTCGCGCATCTGCCGCTGATCCTCGGGCCGGATAAAACTCGTTTGTCCAAGCGCCACGGGGCTACCAGCGTGATGGCTTACAAAGACATGGGGATTGTCCCCGAGGCCTTCCGAAATTTTCTAGCGCTCCTGGGGTGGAGTCCCGGCGAGGCGGCGAAGCAGGCGGATGGCCATGATCGCGAGATTTTCTCGACGGGGGAGTTGATTCAGATGTTCTCGCTCGATGGCATCGCGCATTCGAATGCAGTCTTCAACAACGAGAAGCTCGCCTGGTACAACACGGAATATATCCGCGCCTATGACCCTTCACGGCTGCTGCCGCTTGTCGAGGAAGAATGGCGCGCGGTAAATTACCAGCCCACACGCAGCCGCGAAGCAATTCTTGCGGCCATCGCGCTGCTGCAGCCCCGAGCGCGCAACCTGAAAGATTTTGCATCCTCATTTTTGGCTTACTTCGGCGACCAGTTTTTCATGGACGAAGCAGCTATGAAGAAGTTCCTTTCCGACGCCGCTGTGCGACAGATGTTGGCGGAGCTTGGCCGTCGATATGCCAAGTTGGAAAACTTTACGGAAGTTTCCACGGAAGAGCTGCTGCGCGCGTATGCCGCCGAAAAAGGAATCAAAGCAGGCGCACTGATCAATGGCGCCCGCGTCGCGCTCACGGGTCAGGCCGTTGCACCCAGCTTATTCGCCGTAATGCTATGTCTGGGCCAGGAAACAGTAGTTCGCAGGCTGGAAGCTGCGGAAGCACTGACCGTCGAGTAGCCCGAGTTGCGGCAGTCGCCGCTGTTGCCTCTACATTAATTCTTCAATAAATTTCTGGGCGACATCGGCAGGGATACGATTGTTCTGGTGCACCAGTGGTCCGGCATTCAGCACCGGCTCCGATCCATGCAATGTCGGCAGATCCGTCCGCTCAAAAAACCTGCCGATCGGAATTTCTTCGCCCCACAGCAGGGATTTTTCCATGGCTGCGGACCAGTCGCTGGGATCATACTCTGCGTTGTCTTCCAGCTTCTTCACGCGTGGACGGAACCATTGAAATGTGTTATCGCGGTTGTAAGTGACGCACGGGCTGAACACGTCGATAAATGAAAATCCTTTGTGCTCGATGCCGCGCTTAATCAACTCCGTCAGGTGCTTCTGTTCACCGCTAAACCCGCGCGCGACGAACGTGGCCCCGGCTGCCAGTGCCAGCGAAACCGGATTCAGCGGCGTCTCAATGTTTCCATAGGGCATGCTCTTGGTCTTCATGCCAATGCGGCTGGTCGGCGATGTCTGGCCAGTGGTGAGCCCATAAATCTGGTTGTCCATCACGATGTACGTCAGGTCTACATTGCGGCGAATGGTGTGTATAAAGTGATTGCAGCCAATTCCGAATCCGTCGCCATCGCCACCCGTAACCAGCACCGTCATGGCATGGTTGGCAAGCTTCATACCTGTGGCCACCGGCAAGGAGCGGCCATGCAGCGTGTGCATGCCGTAGGTCTCAATAAAACCGGGAAAATTCGACGAACAGCCGATGCCGCTGATGGTAGCTACTTCGTGCTTGGGAATTTGCAATTCCACCAGAGCCTTTTGAACCGCAGCGAGCACGCCGAAATCACCACAGCCAGGACACCAGTCGGGGTCCACTCTCCCCTTATAGTCCGCCATTGAGATCGTCTTTGGAGCTACTCCCGCTACTTCAGTCGCCATCTTTCGATTCTCCTTTGCAAAGGAAGTGGTTGTCTTTGGCTTACACCATGATTTCGTGAGTCGGCACAGAAAGCTTGGTTTTGCCCGCCAGCTGCTCTTTCACGGCTTCAACAATGTGGTGCGGAGCAAACGGTTCTCCGTCGTACTTACGAATATTTCCGTCGGGAACGAAGCTGGTTTCGCTGCGCAGGTAGCGTGCAAACTGACCGCTGAAGTTGTTTTCTACGATGATGGTGTGGCGGGCATCGCGCAATAGATCCAGAATCGCATCGCCGTGCAGCGGAACCAGCCAGCGCACAATCAAGTAATTCGCGGAGATCCCCTGCTCGCCGAGCAATTCGCAGGCTTCGTCAATCACCCCGTAGGTTGAACCCCACCCAATCAACGTCACATCGGCCTTGGCTGGCCCATGTAGTTCCGGTGGCAGAACGGCAGCCGCAATCCCGTCCACCTTGCGCATGCGCTTTTCCATCATGGCGCGTCGCTTCCCGGAGTTGGTGTATTCGTCGCTGATCAGCACGCCATCTTCGTCATGCTCGTCGCTGGAGACAACGTGGGTGTAACCGGGCAGGCCGGGGATGGCGCGCGGAGACACTCCACTCTCGGTGATCTTGTATCGCTTGTACGGCTCGTGGTCGCCGGTCCCATTCGATGTGATCAGCTCGCCGCGATCGATCACAGGCGAAAAATCGAGCAGCTTGGGGTCAACGCTGAGGCGTCCCTCTGAAAGCAACAAATCGCAGAGGACAATTCCTGGACACTGGAACTTTTCTGCGACATTGAAAATCTCTGGAATCAGTTTGAAGCAATCGGCAATGTCGAGCGGCGCCGCAATCGCTTTCGGATAGTCGCCAAAGCCCGCGCCCAGCATCTGCCATAAATCGCCCTGCTCGGTTTTCGTTGGCACTCCCGTCGACGGACCTGCACGCTGGCAATCAATCACCACAATGGGAATCTCCGCCTGCGCGGAGAGTCCCATCCCTTCGCTCATCAGCGCGAAGCCGCCGCCAGAGGTCGCGCACATCGCGCGAACTCCTGCATGGGCCGCGCCAATTGCCATGTTTACAACGCCGATCTCGTCCTCTACCTGGCGCACCATGATTTCTGCCTGGCGCGCATGGCTCGCCATCCAGTGCAGCACGCCGGTCGCCGGACTCATGGGGTATGCCGAATAAAATTTGACTCCAGCCGCCGCGCCTCCCATCGCCATGGCGACGTTGCCGCTCAACACGGCATAACGCGCATCGGTCATGGGAAGCGCCCAGGCGAGTGGCTTGAAATTCTGTGTGGCGTAATCGTATCCGGCACGCGCCAGGTTGACGTTTTCGTCGATCACCGACTGTTCCTTCTTGCGGAACTGTTCAGCCAGGACGCTCTCCAGCGCGGGAAATCCGATGCCCATCATACTGAGAGCCGCGCCGATTGCGATCGTGTTTTGCCCCACCTTATTACGCGTGATATCAGCGATTTTTGAAACCGGCATGGGACAAAGCTGGACACCTTCAGCCGGCGTTCCCGGCTGGATCAA
Organism: Acidobacteriota bacterium; assembly: GCA_021793595.1. The sequence goes on along the minus strand of JAJYSL010000186.1, from coordinate 1,690 downwards.
GTCAGCGTTATACAGACACGCACCACCCGCAGTCAGCAGGCGAAGATGCCGATCCATGGTGTCTTGATTCAGCGGGATCAGCAGATCAAGATGATCGCCGGTGTTGGAGATTTTCTGCGGGCCGGTTCGAATGGTCAGAAAAGTGTGGCCGCCGCGAATGATGGATTGGTAAGCGTTATAGGCGTTCAGATGCAGCCCGCGGCGGCTGAAGATTTTGGCGAAAATGTCGCCGGGCGTGGCCACGCCCTGGCCTGCGGCACCCCCGATCCCTACAGCGAAAGACTGACTCATGCGCATCTCCCCGGAGCTCTTTCAGGTTTTTCCGCGCCCGCGGATATCTCAACTATTTAGACTTTGCGACGGTCCAAAAGGTTCACAACCGCGAGCAGGATTCAGTTGTGTGCATCGTAGCCTCTGCGATACGAAACGGTCAACTTGGGCTTGCACTCCATTTTTGAGACATACGGTTAAGACTCACAATCCCACGAATGGAGAATTGAGTCATGGGTTTGCCACGCAGGCAGTTCGCCAAGAAGTTCAAGCTGGCCGCCGTTCGGCGGCTGGAAGCAGGGATATCGCTGACCGATATGGTGCTGACCGGCGTGGACCAACTCTGGCGGGCAGATATCACCTATGTCCGCCTACGCGAGGAGTTCGTCTTCCTGGCCGTGATCCTGAACGCCTTTTCGCGCCGTTTTATCGGTTGGGCGCTGATCGCAACATGGAAGATGAGTTGACGCTGACGGCACTGCGCATGGCTCTATCGCGGCGAAGCATCCAACCCGGCCTGGTGCACCACTCCGATCGCGGCAGCCAGTATGCAAACATAGGATTACACCGACTTGCTGAAGGCATCCGGCATCGATGCCGGGTGTCCAAGATTCGCGCAGCTAGTTGGCGAGCCATAAGTTGGCTATATGAATTCGTCATTCCGAGCGAGGTCGAGGAACCTGCTTTTTGCGCCGACAGCGGGCGCATTGGGTGGGAGATTACTCGCGCTGCAGCGCTTCCAGCGCGCGTTCCAGCCGCACGCCTCGCGACGCCTTCAGCAGTACCGCATCGCCTGCGCGCAAATTCTCGCGCAGCCAGGCACCAGCTTCTTCTGGCGCGGAAACGAAGATCGCTTCCCCGCCGGCAGCTTTGGCGCCTTCAACAATCGACGCTGCTTGCCCGCGCACACCGACCACCAGGTTGATTCCGCGCGTGCCCATGTATTCCCCGCACTCGCGATGCAGCCTGGAACCGTCCGGCCCCAGCTCCAGCATTTCTCCCGCGACGACGATAGTGCGCTTCGCCGGCAATGTCAGCAGCGTATCCACCATGGCACGCAAAGCTTGCGGGTTCGAGTTATAGGAGTCATTGATCAGGGTTGCGCCGCAGATCTGCAGCGTCTGTCCGCGCTTGTCCGGCGGTTCCAGCTTTTCCAGCGCGGCGGCACATTCTTTCAACGGAATTCCGCTGGCGAACCCTACGGCAACGCCAGCCAACGCATTGCGAACGTTGTGTTCTCCCATCAATCGCAGATTCACTTCTGCGCGCTGACCCTCGGCAACCACCGTGAAGCGAGTGCCTTCCGCGCCCATCGGCGTGATCGATTCCGCGCGTGGATCAGCCAGCTTTCCGGTTCCGAAATAAATGGACTTACCTGCAAAGTCTCGTCCAAATTGCCGGACATACTCGTCATCGGTCG
>JAJYSL010000185.1 GCA_021793595.1 Acidobacteriota bacterium | reverse complement strand
CGTTCTGGATCAAAAATCCGGAGCACCGACACAGAGGATCATCGAGCTGAATCTAAAATATAACTTCTAACCCAACCTCCGCAGAACCTTGGGGCATCTCGTAAGAGATGCCCCAGCTTTTTTAAGCTGCTGCTCGTCGTTTCGGAAGGAGGAGCCTATTCTCCAAGGCACGATTTATACTTACCTCACGATCTAACACCCGAGAATATTTGTTGATTCCTCGGAACTGCCGAATTCAGTCCCTGCATGAAGCTTCCGCTGAGAATCCGACATCCACATGATTGGCCGCTTACGGTACTTCTGCTCGCAGCATTGATTGTTGTTCCCACCGGTGCGTTCCAGAGGAACCGCTTCTCCGGATCGGATTTAAAACACGACTACGACGCGGCCCAGCAAGCAGAGTCGCAAGGGGATATGCCGCGAGCAGCCGCATATTCCAAGCTCTTTATCGTGCATGCCTTGAACCTGCTGGCACAGAACTTTGCGAATGTCGGCGACTACGGCGAAGCGACTTCGTTATTTGATGAGGGACTGCTGCTCGATCCAGGTGACGTGGAGATGCGCCTGGACTACGTGCAGGAGGCGATTGCCGCAGGCGATCTGGAGAAGGCCACGCAGCTGGCGCAGGAGGCTGTTGTGAGGGCCCCACGCAACGCATCAGCCCACCTAGCGCTGGGACGCGTTTTGTTGCTGAAGAAACAGGATCTACAAGCGCAGAAGCAGATGGAAGTTGCTGTGGCGCTCGACCCCAATTATGCTGACGGGCTTGCACTGGCACGGGCAGATCTGACGCTGAAGGAAGAAGCGCAGGCTGCGACCATTTTTCATGAAATGCAGAAGGGATTTGGCGATACCGCCCAGCTTCACATGGACATTGGCCTGCAGTACGCGGAAACGGACTACTCGGAGAAGGCCGAGGAGGAATTCAAGAAAGCGATTGCCGAGAATGACAAACTACCCGGTGCGCATTATTCGCTGGGAGCAGCCTATTTGCAGAACATGGGAGAGATGAATTTTCCTAAGGCGGCCGCTGAGTTCCGCAAAGAGCTGGAAATTTCACCCAACGACATATTGAGTCATTCGCAGCTAGGCTATATCGCGATGAAGCAACATAATTTTTCGGAGGCGGAAACGGAGTTGCTTCGCGCGAGTGCGCTTGCTCCGCAAGATCCGGATATCGATTTGACACTGGGCCAGTTGTATATGGAGATGAATCAACCGACAAAGGCGGAGGCGGCGCTGCGGCGGTCTATCGAGTTGACACGAGATCTGTCGCGAAACAACTACCAAGTACAACGCGCCCACTATTTGCTGGCACGAGTCTTGATGCAGTCCGGAAATGTTGAGCAAGCCAGGCAGCAGATACAAATATCAAACGGATTGCTGCAGCAGATGGACCAGGCGAAACAAGGTAAGACCGCTGGGCCTGCGCACGGAGAGGCTCCCGCGCAGTTCCCGAGCAACAACATGAGGCGGCCTGCCGTGATGGATGCGCAGCAGTTGCAGAAGGCGAAAGCGGTCGAGGCGAAGCTTGCCCCGGTCATCGCGGACAGCTACAACAACCTGGGCGTAATTTCGGCGATCGATAAGGATTACACGCAGGCCACCAGATATTTTCAGGACACGGCAAAATGGGCCCCCGGTTTAGAAGGGTTGGACTTGAACTGGGGACGTGCGGCATTTCTCGATGGAGAATATGAACAAGCCATCCCGCCGTTGCAGCGATATCTCCAATCCCATCCAGCGGACGAAAGCGCGCGATCTATGCTGACGACCAGCCAGGCTCGAGTGAAGCAAGACGAAAAAAATCCGAGAAGAGGGAGCAGGAAGTAGATTGCTTGGCGGGTAAGTGTTTCTCGCGCCGATGCCGTCGATGCCCATTCACCTATGCATTCGCTACTACTTCTACTGGCGCTATTTCTGCCACCTGCAACGGCGCCGTCGACGCCATCTCCCATACGCTTTCACAATATGGCGTCTGAAGTCGGTATCACGAAGGTTCCGTATACGTCTCCGGAAATGCGATATCTATTGGAGACGATGGGGGGCGGCATCGGGCTGTTCGATTGCGATGGCGACGGTAAGCTCGATATCGTTACCGTGAATGGTTCATCGATCGACCATTTCTTGCATGGTGGCGACCCGATGATCACGCTCTATCATCAGGACGCTGGCTTGCACTTTACCGATGTCACGCAGGCCGCTGGGCTGACTACCAAAGGCTGGGGGATGGGCTTGGCCATTGGAGATTTCAACAACGACGGTCTACCGGATATTTACGTCGCTGGCTATGGCCATAACGTCCTCTATCAAAACATTGGCGACTGCAAGTTCAAAGACGTAACCCAGAAAGCGGGAATCGCTGGCGGCGGCTTTAGCGTCGGCGCGGCCTGGGGAGACTATGATCGCGATGGCAACCTGGATCTTTTTGTATCGCGATACGTCAACACCGACATTCACCATCTTCCTCAGCCGGGATCGAAGGCTTTGTCGTATCGAGGGCTCCCGATCGAGGTTCCCGTCAGCGAAGGTGAATCCGATCTGCTATTTCGCAACAAGGGTGACGGCACATTTGAAGAGGTGGGCGTAAAGGCGGGCGTCAGCAACCCGGACAAGCGCCTCGGTATGGGCGTTTCCTGGGGAGATTACGACGGTGATGGCTGGCCCGATTTATTTGTCGCCAATGACCAAGGGCCGAATTTTCTCTACCACAACCTTCACAACGGAAAGTTTGAAGACGATGCCATGCTGCTGGGAGTTGCCTTGAGTCAGGATGGGCATCCGATGGGCAACATGGCGGGAGACTTCGGCGACTATGATCGCGACGGAAAATTCGACCTGGTCGTGACCCGGTATGGATATCAGCCGATGTCGCTCTACCACAACCAGGGCGCGGAAGGGTTCGTCGATACTACCTGGGATGCCAATATTCATCAGCTCAAGTATTCGCCCGTACGCTGGGGCAGCGGGTTTGCGGACTTTGATAATGATGGATGGCCGGATATTTTTGTGGCGACGGGGAACGTGAGTCCGTTGGTCGATACGCTGCCGGATGAGTTGAAATATCGCGAGCCGATCCAGCTCTATCGCAACATCGATGGCAAATCCTTCAACGAAATCGCGGATATCGCGGGCTTAAATGATGGCCCGTTGCAATCAAGACGTGGAACGGCATTTGGCGATATCAATAATGATGGCAATGTCGATGTCGTTGTCTACAACGTCGGTGCACCACCGTCCGTTTTCTTGAACGAAAGTAAAAACTCCAATCACAAGGCCTTATTTCAATTGGTAGGGACGAAAAGCAATCGTGCGGCCATTGGAGCACGCATGACCGTTGTGACTCCGAAGATGACGCAGATTGATGAAGTCCACGGCGGGGGCAGCTATCTTTCGTCGAACGATACGCGCCTGCATTTTGGCCTGGGTCAAGATGCCGTGATGACGAAAGTGGAAATCGAATGGCCCAGCGGGCGAAAGGATGTACTGAACAACGTCCCGGCCGATGCTATCTACACCATCATCGAAGGGAAGGGAATTGTAAAGACAACCCCTTTTACTTCGCCCGCGAAATAAGAACAGCGCTTTGTCACCGCCATGTTTAGCCCCTGCGATCACTTCCTACGGTGTCACGGTCAACTCGCTGCCATTATATTGAACCCGTTTGTCCGGGGTCGCTGTCTCCTCCATCCCGGAACCGTGATTCGCACCCACGAATACGACATCAAACGTCCGCTGCTGCACCATCTGTGGATAGGAACCTTCACGCACGCCAATCGTCAGCGTGTTCGTCTCTTCATTCCAGTGGATGGGGATGACTGTGTGCTCCCCCTTTTCGTAGGCATAGGTGTTTCCTGCGTCCTCATATAACTGGAAGCTGCCATCGGCCCCGCGATAGACCCGCAGCTCGATCGGAGCGGTCCGCTTCTCGGTAGCCCATTCAACCTCGGGACCCATGGGAAGAATCGATCCTGCTCGCACGTAGACCGGGATGCGGTCGAGTGGAGCGCTGGCTTCAATCTGCCGTCCTCCATTCGTTTTTTCTCCCGTCCAGAAGTCATACCAGGCGGGAGACTCCGGCAGGTAGAGCGAACGGCTGGTCGCTCCCTCTTGTGTGACTGGGCTGACGAGCAGATCCGGCCCAAACATGTACTCGTCGCCGATATTCCACGTTTTCCGGTCGGTACGCCAGTCCATCACAAGCGGACGCATGATGGTGGAGTCGTGATCCGTCACCTGCCACGCCAGCGAGTAAATGTAAGGTAGCAAGCGATAACGCAGCTTGTCGTATCGGATGAGAGTAGGCGTGACCGGACCGTAGGAGAACAGTTCGTTCTCGTTGTTCGCGCGGTGGCCATGGGTTCGAAAGATCGGACAGAAGACGCCATACTCAAACCAACGCGCATACAGTTCCTGGTAGGCGGGATCGTGCGTGTCGCGCGCCAGCGGCGGGCCATAACCCGCGATATCCGTCGTCCAGTAAGGCATGCCAGAGAGCGCGAAGTTCAAGCCTGCGGGTACCTGGCGAGAGAACGCCCAGAAGGTGCTGAACACATCTCCTGACCACGTGGTGGCTGCATTTCGCTGTTGCCCTGCGAACCCGGAACGCGTCAGGATAAATACGCGTTTTTTGTCGGTAGTTTCGCGCCAATGCTGGTACACGTTGCCGGTGTGCATCAGCGGAAAGATATTTGTGTAGAGAGCTCCATTGCCGATGAAGAGTTTTCTGTCTTCGAGTGAGGCGTCGCTTTCCCCACCGTGAGGGTAGGCGATTTCCGGTTCAGAACTATCGAGCCAGAAGGCATCCCAACCCTGCGCAAATAACTTGCCGATCAGGTGGTTCCAATAGAATGTTCCCGCCGCAGGATTCGTCGCATCATAGTCAGTTGTCCCCGGAATAATCAGTCCGCGCTGCTTCATCTCCTGAAAGTTTCTCGACTGAGGATTGAAAACGGCCCAGACGCTCAACATTGCGTGGACGTGCTCGTCATGCAGCTTCTGCAGCATGTCAGGAACATTTGGATATGCGTCGGGGCGGAATTCCGGATCGCCCTGCTTCACCCACCAGAACCAGTCCTGCACAATTGCATCCAGAGGGACATGCCGGCTGCGATATTCATTCGTGATCTTCAACAGTTCATCGGAGCTTTGATAACGGTCTTTCGACTGGAAGAAACCGTAGACCCATTCCGGGAACAGCGGCGCGTGGCCGGTCATAGTGCGATATTGGTGGACGATCTGGTCGATATTGGGGCCATAGAGAAAGTAATAATCGATCGCGCGAGAAGCGTTGGATCTGAAACGCATTTCCGACGGGAAGCGATTGTCGTAATAAGAAATGGCTGCCGAGTTCCAGAAAATTCCGTATCCATTGGTTGAAACCAGCAGCGGAATATCGACATCCGTATTGGCCTGTGCCAACTCAACGACGGTGCCGCGATAGTTGAACACACCATTCTGATGCTGCCCCAATCCGTACAGCGCCTCTCGTACCGCTGGATAGAAGCGGTCTTCGACACTGAACAGTGACTCTCCGTTGCGCGTGACAGGGCGATAGGTGCGAGGCCGATCCTGAAATTCCTGCAGCAGCCGATTGCCTTGCTCGTCTTTGAATTCAAGACTGCCGGTATCGAGCGAGATGAGCACGCGCACGCTGCCCGTGTCCAAGGTGGCCACTACTGGATTCCACAATCGCTTCTGATCCCGCGCGGCAGACGTGTTCGATGGAATATCCAAGGAGAACTTTGCCGGAGTGCAGGCATCCACCATCCACGGCTGTTTGGAGGTTCCAGCCAGCACATTGCCATCGTCTTCGCTATTCGGCGCGCCGACGACATGGATCGAAGTGGCGCCGCACACGGTCAAGTGCAACGTGTCGGTCGGTGTTTTTACGGTCGCTCCACCTGAAGTTTTTGTGACGGTAATTCCCGACTGTGCCATCAGCAGCGCAGACGACAAGAGAAGGCAAGGAACCAGCAGCGTGGAACGGATATCAAAAATGCGAGTGAATCGATAACGCACAGTATTTTCCTCCGACAGAATCGATCGATCAACGTTGTGCCTCGGCGACAAAAAGCTGCTTTTGCAAGTGAATATCTGCAGATGAGCTGCCGATCAAAACCTTGACGGTTCCTGGCTCGACAACAAAATGTCCCGCCGCGTCGTCCCAATAGGCCAAAGCCTTGGCCGCTAGCGGTAAACGAACTGTCTGGGTCGCGCCGGGCTCCAGATGGATTCGCTGGAAACCGACTAACTGCTCCCGCGCCCGCGAAACTTTGGAATCCGGATAGCTGACATACATCTGCACCACTTCATCGCCAGCACGCGCACCTTCGTTTTTCACATCCACGCTCACCGTCACTTCTTCATCATTCTTGATTGTTGGGGAACTGATATGCGGGTGGGAGTACCCAAACTTCGTATAACTAAGACCATAGCCGAAGGGATACAGCGGTTCCCCTTTGAAGTACATATAGGTCCGGCCATCGCGGATGTTGTAGTCCATCAGCGGCGGCAATTGGTCAATGGATTTCGGCCAGGTAACGACCAGACGACCGCCTGGATTGTATTTGCCGAACAGCGCATTCGCGATCGCGGGGCCTTCTTCTTCGCTGTTCGCGGCCATATGGAGAATGGCCGGCGCATGCTCCTGCGCCCAGTTGATCGTGTATGGAAAACTGGACACCAGGACCACGATGGTTCGCGGATTCGCCGCGTACACAGCCTGAATCAAACTTTCCTGATCGGGATTCATGCTGATCGATTTGCGATCGAACGCTTCTTTGCCCTCCGTCGGATCGGGACAATGACCCCAGCCCATTCCACAGGTCGGCTGATTGCCAACAAAAACAATTGCCACGTCGGAGGACTTTGCCGCCTGCACCGCCGCTCCGTTTGTATTGTCCGCCGAATAGTTCACTTTAATGGACGGCCCAACATAACTCTGGATGCCCTGCAGCGGCGTGATCGTAAAAGGAGGAGTTCCACTGTACCAATCCAGGTCCACCGCATTGGCGCGCGGGCCTATGACAGCAATCGAGTGCAGCTTGTACATGTCCAGCGGAAGCGCGTGGTGAGAATTTTTTAGCAGGACAATGGATTCCTCGGTGACATGCAGGGCGAGCTGCTTGGTGGCTTCACTTTGCCACGGAGCGGGACCGTTCTTGTCATTGATGGAAGTAAAGGGAACCAAGCTGGGCGGATCGAGCAAACCAAGCCGGATCATCACACGGTAGACTCCTCGCAAATTTTCGTCGAGGTCCGCTTCTGTAATCAGCTTTTTTTGCAACGCGCCTTCGACTCCGGGTCGATATTTGTCCAGAAACTGGTTGATGCCGGCGTGAATGGCTGCTGCCGCGGCTTCGTCCATATTGGCGCAATACTTGTGCGCCGTCACCATGAAGGTCAGGGCGCCTGCATCCGTGCAGATGATGCCGTTGAATCCCCATTTCTTCATGGTCAGATTTTTCAGCATTGGATTGGCGGTCATGGGGATGCCGTTCACGGCGTTATAGCTGGTCATGTACGCATTCGCGCCGCCTTGTTCAATGGCCATGCGGAAGGCGACCGTGTAGTACTCATGCAGCAACCGCGCATCGAAGTTGGAGGAAGAGCCGCTGCGATTGGTTTCGTTGCTGTAAGCCACAAAATGCTTCAGCAGCGACGATGTGCGCCAATAGCGGGTGTCGTTTCCTTGAAGACCCTTGACGAATGCGACGCCCATAGTTCCGACCAGGTAGGGATCCTCGCCCATCGATTCTTCAGAGCGTCCCCAGCGAGGATCGCGTTCGAGATTCAAATTAGGAGCGCGGATGACAAGGCCGCCGCGGCCGCTGCTCTGAAATATGTAACGCGCTTCGATTCCTTCTTCCGTGGCCGCCTGCTCCAGCAGCGCCGGGTTCCACGTCTCACCCAGACCCACTTCCTGCGGAAATTGTGTCGTTTCCAAGGGCTTGTTGAGCGGATGCATTTCCGGGGTCCAATGCGTGATGCCCGGCGGAAACACGCGTCCCCAGCCTCCGGGCCCACCGAGGGCAACGCCGTGCAAGCCTTCGATCTGGCCCGAGCCATGCACGCCCAGGCGGGGCACGTCCGGATCGGTGCCGAGCGCATCGATCTTTTCCTGCAGCGTCATCAGGGAGAGCAAATTGTCGATGCGCTGTTCTGTCGGCAGGTTGGGATTTTGAAATGGATATTGGAAGTGGTCTTGTGCCAGGGATAGCGACGGAAGCCCAAGTCCCGCGAGCAGTAATAGCGCGAACAAACGCATGGAATATACCTCTCCGAGCCGATGCGTGCTACTGGTTTGGTTCGGCAAATGGTGCGAGCAAGAATCCATATCTCACAGATGAGAACCAGGTTTATCGTTCCGGGCAAAGCAAGAGAGCAGAAGGTTCTCGTCTACATAACGCCGTTGACGCCGTCCAACAAGCGAGTCAATTATAAGTCGA
>JAJYSL010000184.1 GCA_021793595.1 Acidobacteriota bacterium | reverse complement strand
TTATCCACCACTCAGCGCCATCCCGCTCGCTGGCCCCGGGCAAGATTATGGCATGGATGGATGGCTGCTCGCGATCGCCTTGTTCTGTCTCGCGTCTCTGTTCAGCGCCATCAGCGTCTTCGCCACCGTCCTCACCCGCCGCCTGCACAGCATGCAGTGGATGGAGATGCCCCTGACCGCGTGGTCCTGGTTCATTGGCGCCTGCATGATGATTCCGGCATTCAGCGTCCTGCTGACCGCTTGCGGCATGCTGTTCAGCGATCGCCATTTCGGTACCAGCTTTTTCCTGCCCCCAGTCGCTGTCATCAACGGCGTGGTGCTGTATCATACCGCCGGTTCCCCACTCCTCTGGCAAAATCTTTTCTGGTTCTTCGGTCATCCGGAGGTCTACATCTCCGTCCTTCCCGCCATGGGCTTGACCTCTACACTACTGGCCACATTTTCCGCGCGTCCCATGGGTCGCCCTGCGTATCGAATTCTGGTTGCCTCCACCATCGCCATCGGCGTGCTCGGCTTCGCCGTCTGGGGACATCACATGTTCGTCAGCGGCATGAATCCCTACGCAGGCCGCGCCTTTGGCCTCGTAACGATTACCATCGCCATCCCTTCCGCCGTGGAAGTTATCCAGTGGCTTGCCATCGTCTTTGCCGGTGGTCTGCGCCGGGTCACCCCATTGCTGTTCATCCTCGGCTTTGTCTCATTTTTTATTGCCGGAGGACTGACCGGTCCCATCCTGGCGCAGCCAATTCTCGACAGCTATCTCCACAACACATTTTTTGTGGTTGCCCACTTTCATCTCGTCATGGGCATGGCCGTCAGCTTTTCTCTGTTCGCCGCCGTCTATTATTGGTTCCCGCTACTTACCGGCAAACGAATGAGCGAGCGCCTGGGTCGCTGGCATTTCTGGTTGTCGCTGATCGGAGCCTACGCCGTCTTCTTTCCCATGTATTTCGCCGGGCTCGCTAGTGAGCCCCGCCAGTACGCGCAGCTGACCGGGACTGCCGCCTACCTGGGTCATCTGTTAGCGCTCCAGCGAGCGATCACCATGGCAGCGTTCGTTCTGGTGACAGCGCAGCTTCTCTTTCTCTGGAACTTGCTCTACAGCCTGATCCACCGACTACCGTCTTCCCCCAACCCATGGAATGCCACCACCGCGGAATGGTTACCACTCCCCGAACTTACTTTCCATCGCTCCGCCAAAACCAATTGGAAGCGCGACGCTTCCCCAATAAAAACCGATCCGTCCAGTTATTAGAGGTTTTTTCTTCGATGCTGCATCCAATCAAGAGTAGACTGCCTATATTCCAGGGATGAATCCGCCATGCCAGCAACCATTACTCACGCTCCGGTTGATGTTGAACGGAAAGATCCAGGCAGCGGTGGACGGCCGCCCGTCCATCGCCGTCCCACCGGCGGGGGCGGTGGAGATGAGAACTGGGGGCAGGGACAGCCTCGTCGTGGCCCGCGCGAATTGCTCACGCGCTGCCGCATGGGCCTGGGCTTTGCCCTGACTGGCGATCTGATCTTCTTCATTAGCCTGATCCTGGCCTTCTATGCACAAAGAAATGCAGGCCACATCGGCATCGATAACGAATATATTCTCGACTGGAGACCGCTGACCCTCCCGCCGATTCTCTGGATTAATACCGCCGTTTTGATTCTCAGCGGCATGACCATGGAAATGGCCCGCCGCAGCGTCTTCCGAGAACTGGATGTGATGGAAGAGTGGCTCGGCCTGGGCCGGCCCACTACTCGACACGTACTTCCCTGGCTTGCGGCAACTTTTGTTCTGGGAGGCTTGTTCATCGCCGGCCAATGCCTCGCCTGGCGGCAACTATATATCGAAGGCGTTTACTTCGCCTCCAATCCCAATAGTCACTTTTTTTATCTGATCACCGGCGCCCACACCCTGCACCTTGTTGTCGGCGTTGCCGCGCTTCTCCTCGCGCTGGCCACACTATGGTTTGCGAAACGCATGGAACTTCGCCAGGTCATCGTCGATATGGCCGCCTGGTATTGGCATGTCATGGGCGTGATGTGGATTTTCCTCTTCGGCCTGCTGTTACTGGCCCAGTAGCCTGGCATCTCTTGATTCCCGCAAATAGACCTGGTCTATTCTCGACTCTGCCTCGCCGCTTTTCATCGTCTTCTATGCCTTCGGGTCGAAAATATCCTCGATACGCCGATTGAATTCTCGCGCGATCCGGAATGCGAGCGGCAAACTTGGATCGTACTTGCCAATTTCTATGGCATACACGGTCTGGCGCGAAACGCCAATCTTGTCGCCAAATTCGGTCTGAGAAAGTCCTCGCCCTTCTCGCAATTCCCTCACTCGGTTTTTCACTGATACCTGCTCTTGGCGATCAGCCTGCCGACGATAAAAAGGTACCCATCCCTGGCTACACCCATACCCAGTTTGCCGTCGGAACACCGGCCATCTGCAAAAAACTGCAGGAAAGGGCTAGCAGAACTGTTCCGACGAACCCAAAAGCCAGAGATTGCATCTGGATTTTGATCTGCAGCTCATCGCCGCCGGAGAACAAGCGTACCGTTGCCCGGGCGATGAAGAGAACTGGCAGCATAGGGGTTAGAGCCACCGGCAAGCGCCAGCTTCCCACGGGATATTTCAGGAGCGTCCACATGGCGATCACTGTCATCCCTCCATAGAGGAGTAATCCCAGATAGGCATGCTTCCGATACTTCCTGCACGTCTCGTTCACCATGGAAAGTTTCCTTTATATATAACTGTAAAGGTAGCTTTCCATCTTGTCGAATGCCCCTCTCCCAAGGATCGAGTTTGCAGAATTAGCCTTCATCGATTGGTCGCTTCCGCACCGTTGCCCTTGGCACGCTAAAATCCAAACAGGCTCTGGCTAATTTGGTCAGAGCCGATTGAGAACGAACTATTTCTTTCTCTCGGAAACACCTTGCGCCACGATCAGGTGGTTTTCCACGCTGAACACGCCCGGCGTGGATTTGGCCTGCATCGCTGCCAGATTTGCGTCGGTCTGGTTGTCGACGACTCCAAAAAGAGAGACGTTGCCATTTTTCACAATGATGTGAATGGCATTGTAGCCGGTGGGCGGATCATAGAGAATGCCGCCGGCCATCTGGGTGAGATTCGGCTGCGGTCGAGTGGCCCATCGCACCGTACCTTGATAAGCGTTGTATTTCCGCAGATTGGGTTGGGTGTAAATCCGGTCGTAGACGGCCCGGCGAATCCGATCGTCAACCATCGAAAGCGGAAGAACTTCGATTTGATTGTCTACTGACGCGACTCCGGGAACACCCTTCACAGCCTTGCCGGCGTTGGTTTTCAACGTAGGAAGTCCGGCATAGCCTTGCAGGATAACGGTATTGCCGTATAGGCGAAAGTAAATCCAATCGAAGACGCTGTAATTTTGCAGACTTGCAAGCTTCTTCTGAACCGCATTGGCTAGGCGGGCGGACTCCCGCTGCGATCCGGCTGCACCGGCGCTCTGCGCAACCAGCACCTCGGTGGAAAGAATGAGAACAAAAAGAGCACCGAGAACAGGCAGCGCTCGACGAGAGAAACGAGACGAAAAAGTCATGGCTTGCTCCATACAGTCGAAATTTACTGACCTTAGGATGCGCCTCGCTCAGAACAGGACTAACCGCAACTGGAAGTTTTTTTTTCGTGCTGACCGCCGCCCACAAACTGGACAACTTCCAGCTTATCGCCTGTTTTCAGTTCCACCTGAGGCCAGGTGACGCGCGGCACAATCTCGCCGTTACGTTCTACGGCAACGCGGTCAGCTTTCAGTTGCATCAGTTTGATGAGATGCGGAAGGGTAGCATCGGAATCGAGCTCGGGAAATTCGCGATCGTGTCCATTCAAATAGAGTTGCATTCGCCCGGGAAACATCCTTGTCCTTCCCGGTCCTATTTACCGGGATGAGGACAAGCGTACCACGGCAATCGGCCGGTTTTCTCCATCCGTTGTCGGTGCGGGCCTCTGCCTTGCCTTGCGATGAAACAGCGCATCCCATAGGCGCTGCATCCTGGTCTCCGTCAGAGGCAGGGATTGCAGAATCTGTTGCCGGGCAGAGATCAAAATCTGAGCCGCCTCTGTCGATAACCCGTCCATCCGGATGATTTCGCTTTCGTCCCCTTCGTACAGATACTGGTCCGTCAGATAGTCCACGGCATGCCCCAGCATCTCCAGCGCCCTGCCCTCTTCGCGCGTCATCACTCTGCGCAGTTTCCGGCGGGGCCTTGTCGAAGCCAACGTCTCGGGAATGACGGCGACAGGAAGAATTTCCGGCATCGGCCGAAACGGCGGGCGTGCAACCTCATGCATCGACGCGGGGTTTTGCCTCTGGGTCCTGCGAACAGACGCCGCAACCAGCCGTTCCGAATCCTGGATTGCGCCAACGTTGTTTTCGCCAACCTTCAGCTCCGCTTCCACATTGGGATGAGTTGACATGGGGGAATCCTCTCTTACCACTCCCTAATAGTGATGTCTGGGCACGCAGGAAGAAAACAGGAAAGCGCGCATGGAACGTGGTCTATGTCAAATCGGAACAGAGCCCCAAAATGGAACTTTTAATAGTTACGAAAGTTCTCCGCAAAGCCACCATCATCAACATTCCAGGCCGACCTCCCACTACACTCATTCCCCCGCTATAGCGCGCTTCTGTCTGCCTCCGCTCCTCGCGCGCACCGCGCATACACGGTTTCTTTCAGGCCCTCCTCGGCTTGACAGTCGTGCCGTTGGAACCTTACAGTCGAGCTATAGGCGGCGACGGAAGATCCTTAGTTCTTCGACGCCTGCGGTTCTCATGCAAACTCCCAATTATTTCTGGAATTACCTGCCGTTGTTGCTCCAAATCCTGGCTGCTGTCGGGCTTTCGAGCATCATCGTCCTGGCTTCCTGGCTGATCGGTCGCCACCGGCCTGAAAACGTAAAGCTCTCCACATATGAGTGCGGCATGGTTCCCCAGGGAGATGCGCGTGGGCGCTTTTCCGTGCGATTCTACATGGTGGCGATGCTCTTTATTTTGTTCGATGTGGAAGCCGTGTTCATGTTTCCCTGGGCGGTCATCTATCGCAAACTGCCCGCCATCACGGGCTCTCACTTGTTTGGCTTCTGGGAAATGCTGGTGTACATCGGCTTTGTCCTGGTTGGTTACTTCTACATTTTGAAAAAGGGCATTCTCGACTGGTCCCGCGATAAGGCGGATCTTTAGAGCAGCTTTCTCAGTCTGATTGAGGCAGCTGGACGCTGGCAGTCTCACCGCGGTTTTTTCCTCTGGAAATGCCGCTCATTGTTCAACTGGGTGACCGCAACAACGGGAACCCCGCTCGAAGGCACGGGATTTGTGACAGACGCTGAAGAAAATCAGGGGTTGGACGCGGTTCTTGCAACCCACGCCGACCATCGGGCGATTGCAGCCCTGACGCAGCAACTTCCCGGCGCTATTCAGAATGCAAAATACGACCGCGCGGAGTTGACCCTCACCATTGCTCGCGAAGCCATCGTTCCTGCGTGCCGCACCGTGCAATCTGCCGGATACAACTTTCTCGCCGACGTCACCTGCGTCGATTGGTACCCAAATCAGCCTCGTTTTCAGGTGACCTACCATATTCTGTCGCACAGTTTGAAGCAGCGCATTCGCTTCGTCGTACTGGTCGAGGAAGGCGATCTTTCTGTCGACAGCATCACCTCCGTGTGGCCAGCGGCAAATTTCTACGAGCGCGAAGTCTTCGATCTGTTCGGCGTCCGCTTCGGCGGCCATCCTAACCTGCGTCGCCTGATGATGCCAGAAGATTACCAGGGCAATCCCCTGCGCAAGGATTTCCCGGTGGAGGGCTATCGCTGATGACAGAGATTCTTACCGCTCCCACCGTGGTCGATGCCGGCGAAGATCGCACCATGATTCTCAACATGGGACCGCAGCACCCGTCCACTCACGGTGTTCTGCGCCTGGTACTGGAAATCGACGGCGAAACGGTGGTTCGGGTTGCACCCGACATCGGCTATCTCCACACCGGCATTGAGAAGACGTGCGAGGCGAAGTTTTATCAGCAAGTGGTCCCGCTCACCGACCGCATCGATTACTGCAGCCCCATGCACAACAATCTTTGTTACTGCCTGGCCGTCGAAAAATTGCTGCAGTTGGAAATCCCGGAGCGCGCCCAGTGGATGCGCGTCCTGCTCGCCGAGCTGACCCGGCTCAATTCCCACTTGATCTGGCTCGGCACCCACGCCATGGATATTGGCGCACTCACTGTTTTCCTCTACTGCTTCCGCGAGCGCGAACAGATTCTGCGCCTCTTTGACGACCTCGCCGGCCAGCGCATGATGATGTCCTACATTCGCATTGGCGGTCTTTCCCTGGAACCTCCGTTGGATTTTTTCCCTCGCATACGCGCCTTCCTAAAGACCATGCCGGAAAAAATCGATGAATATGAAAACCTGCTCACTGGCAATCGCATCTTTATCAATCGCCTCAAGGGAGTCGGCCTGCTCAGCGCTGAAGACGCCATCTCCCTGGGCGTGACCGGACCGCCCTTGCGCGCCAGCGGCGTCGACTGGGACCTGCGCCGCGACATGCCATATTCCGGCTATGAAAAATTTCAGTTCCATGTAGCCACCTCCACCGGCTGCGACGTGTGGTCACGCTACCAGGTGCGGGTGCAGGAGATGCGCGAGGCGGTCAAGATTGCAACCCAGGCGCTCGATGGAATGCCGGAAGGGCCGATCAAGACAAATGCGCCCAAAATTGTCCTTCCCGATCGCGAAGCGATGAAGACCCAGATGGAAGCCTTGATTCACCATTTCAAGATCGTGACCGAAGGCTTCGGCGTCCCTGCCGGTCAGGTATACCAGGCCATCGAATCCTCGCGTGGCGAAATGGGTTATTTCGTTGTCAGCGACGGTACCGCCAAACCGTATCGCGTGCACATGCGCAACCCCACATTCGCCACACTGCAGGCCATTGAGAAAATGTGCGTGGGCCGCCTGATTGCCGACGTGGTCGCCGCCATCGGCTCCATCGACATCGTTCTCGGAGAAATTGACCGATGAGCGCGACTCTGGAGCTTCCTCTGTCCGCGCCTGCAACTCCGCAATGGTCCACGGAGCTATGGATCTCCTTCGCCTCCCTGCTCCGTTCTCACGTGGCCATGCATTCCATCGCGCGGCCTCACGCCAAATTACGAATTCGCGGCGGTGCTGATTCCGATTCCCGGCTGGAAGTGCTTGGACCGGGCGGCAAATTGGTGTTGCTAGCGCCCGATGCATCGGGCACGGGCGTCATGGAATTTCGCCCCCCGACTGGAGAACTGGGCGACCAATACAACACGTTTTTCTTTACCGTAGACGGTTTGTTTCACTTGGCAGCGCAGAATGTCGCCCTGGACATGGAAGCCGCCGTCGAAGATTTGCTGCGCAAGGTACAAGCATGAGCCTGACTGCCATTTCCGAAAACCCCAAGCCCGGCAGCACTATCTTTTCTCCGGAATTGGCGGCGCGTTTTGACCGTCTCGTCACTCTCTATCCGGTTCGCCGCTCGGCATTGATTCCCATGCTGCTCTACGCGCAGGATGAAATTGGATACGTCTCGGACGCCGCCATTGCAGAGATCGCCCAGCGACTCGGCCTTACCGTACTGGATGTGCGCAACGTGCTCAGCTACTATTCCATGCTGCGCACCGCGCCCATCGGCAAGTACAACGTGCAGGTCTGCACCAATATCAGCTGTATGTTGCGCGGCGGGCACGAACTGTTCCACCATTGCAAGAATCGTCTCGGCATCGGCCATAAACAAACCACGGCTGACGGTATGTTTTCTCTGGAAGAAGTGGAATGCATCGGAGCCTGCAGTTGGGCGCCCGCGGTGCAGATTAACTACGATTTCCATGAAAAGCTGACACCCGAATCCATGGACGCACTACTGGAAGAATACAGAAACAAGGGCGGTCAATAAGCCAATGCCCACACTGGTTTCTCATCCCGAGGAAGTCAAAATCGTCAGCAGCCGCTTCGGCAAAGGCGCGACGGAGATCGATCGCTATGTAGAGCTGGGCGGCTATCAGGCCGTTCGCCAGGCCATCGAAAAGGGTTCAGACTGGATCATCGCCGAATTGAAGGCTTCCAACCTGCGCGGTCGCGGCGGCGCAGGCTTTCCCACTGGCATGAAATGGTCCTTCGTTCCCAAGCAGTCGGAGAAACCGAAATACGTTCTGGTCAATGGCGACGAAAGCGAGCCCGGAACTTGCAAGGACCATCTGATTTTTCTGCACGATCCCCACGCCGTTATTGAGGGCGCCATGATCGCCGGCCTTGCCGTCGGAGCGAAAACCGGCTTTATCTATATGCGCGGAGAATATCGCTACCTGCTCAAGATCATGGAGAAAGCCATTGCCGATGCCTATGCCAAAGGCTTTTTAGGCAAAGGAATTTTTGGTTCCAGCTTCGATTTTGACGTCATCTCGCAGACCGGCGCCGGCGCCTATGAGGTGGGCGAAGAGTCTGCCCTGATGGAGTCTCTCGAAGGCAAGCGCGGTGTTCCGCGCATTCGGCCGCCGTTCCCGGCTGTCGTCGGGCTCTATGGTG
>JAJYSL010000183.1 GCA_021793595.1 Acidobacteriota bacterium | reverse complement strand
TTTCCCGGCATGGAATTCGAGTGAAAAAACACAAAATGCCGACTCATTCCATTGCGGAGTACGGTAGGCAGAGTGTCCCAAGTGATCTCACACTACAATCTTTTGCTATCGATTGTCAAGTGGAGGCGGGGTAGGGGATTGATTTAATCGTGCGCAATCGATTGACATCTATCTCGAGGTCTCCATATATTCATTGTTAGCTTTGGGAGGCTAGTCGTTGGGGGTTGCGGCAGCGCTTTCGCGGGGAGGTTATGACCGGAACGATCTCATCCTGCATACACCGCGAAATACAAGTGAGACTCCAGGTAACAGCCAATCACGTGAACCACGACAGCGGTCCTAGTGGGTCCTAGGTTGCACTTCGATGCAACTGGCCTGGCAGCCTAGTGGAGGATGATCCAGTCTGGGGCTGGCAGAAAGTATTTATCCTTGAAGGATCTGAGAAAAGCAGGAGAACAACTATGTCGAGCAAGTTGACCCCCGGAAAAGTGGCGGGATTGAAGGCCGTATCGGACAAACGCGGTGTCATTGCGGCCGCGGCGATGGATCAACGCGGCGTATTGAAAAATATGCTGGCGAAGGAAATGGGTGGCAAAGAGCCACCCGATTCCATGATGACAGAGTTCAAGGAACTAGTTGCGGAAGCACTGACCCAACACGCTTCCTCGATTCTGCTGGATGTTCAGTATGGACTCTCGGCCGCCAAGCACATCCACGGGAAGGGACTGCTGTTGGCCTATGAGAAAGCGGGCTACACGGTCGACCACCCTGAACGCCTGCCTACCGCGACGGAAGGATGGTCTGTGCTTCGGTTGAAGGAGGCGGGTGCGGACAGCGTCAAGATTCTGGTGTATTACACGCCGTTTGAAGACGCCTGGATCAATGAGCAGAAGCACGCGTGGGTAGAGCGTATTGGCGCGGAGTGTCGGGCGCACGACATTCCATTGTTTCTTGAGTTTGTTGGATACGGCGTTCATGGAGAGGATGAAAAGGGGCTAGCGTACGCCAAGCGCAAGCCGGAGATCGTCCTGCGCTCGATGCAGGAGTTTGGGAAGGAAAGGTACGGCGCCGACGTTCTGAAGGTGGAGGTTCCGGTGCAGATGCAGTTTGTGGAAGGAACCAAGGCCTACCAAGGTGAGAAAGCGTACACGCGGGCGGAGGCGATGGAGCATTTGCGCGCAGCCGCGGCGTCGACACAGTTGCCTTTCGTATATCTGTCTGCTGGCGTCACCAGTCCGGTTTTCCTGGAGAGTCTGGAATTCGCAGTGGAATGTGGCGTGAAGTTCAACGGAGTGCTGTGTGGGCGTGCGACATGGCAGGGTGGTGTGCCGATTTATGTGAAGAACGGAGCTGCAGCCTTTGAAGAGTGGTTGAACACCAAGGGCGCGGAAAACATCGAACAGATCAATCAGGTTCTGCAGTCGGCAAGCCCCTGGTATGACAAGCTGGGGTAAGCCGGCGTCCATGCCGCGACTGAGGTCACCTGTGAAGAATCGACGGTTGCTATATGTTCTCCTAGTTTGCTGCTTCGGTTTAGGAACTGGCGCCGCGCAGACCAGGACCCTGGCGGCCACTCCTCCTATGGGTTGGAGCACCTGGAACCATTTCCACCACAACATTTCCGACCCCCTGGTACGAGCGCAGGCGGACGCGCTGGTCGCCAGCGGCATGCGTGATGCGGGGTACATCTACGTCAACATTGACGGGGGATGGGAGGGGTATCGTGATGCGGCAGGTGTTCTCCACCCGAATTCCAACTTTCCCGATATGAAAGCGCTGGGAGAGTATATCCACTCCAAAGGACTGAAATTTGGAATCTATACAGGGCCTGGACCGACCACATGTGCGGGCGCACCTGCCAGTTATGGCCATGAGGCACAGGATGCGAAGATGTTTGCGTCCTGGGGAGTGGATTACCTGAAGTATGACCTATGCAGCTATCGCGGGATTATGCAGAAGGAGTCGAACGGAGACCTGCGGAAATCGGACGCATTGATGAAGGCTGCTTACGAAAAAATGCACCGCGAATTACTGCGCACGGGTCGACCCATCGTCTTCAGCATGTGCCAATACGGCTGGGGAAAGGTGTGGGAATTGGGGCCGCAGGGTGGAGGAAACCTTTGGCGGACAACAGGCGACATCAGCGACAACTATGGCCGCATGACCTCGATTGGATTCCGGGAAGCGGGGCTTTCTCGCTACGCAGGCCCTGGCCATTGGAATGATCCGGACATTCTGGAAGTGGGCAATGGAGGTATGACGCCGGATGAGGAGCGCACCCATTTCAGTTTGTGGGCCATTCTCGCTGCGCCTCTGATCGCCGGCAACGATTTGACCAGGATGTCTGCTGAGACCAAAAGCATCCTGATGAATAAGGAAGTAATCGCAATCGATCAGGATCCGCTTGGCAAACAAGGGGATCGAGCTTATGCCACAGGGCCGTTGGATGTGTGGACCAAACCGCTTCAAGGCGGAGCTATGGCTGTCGGATTGTTCAACCGAACTACCGAACCGGCAAGTATGACCGTAGTGCTGGCAAAAATAGGCTGGCAGGGAAAGGCGTCCGCTCGGGATTTGTGGAGCCATAAGGAGATTGGAATTGTCGCAGGTCATTACACGGCGATCGTTCCCAAACATGGAGTGGTTCTGATACGTCTAAGCAAGTTGAACCAGTAGTTCCGGCAGTAGCAGTACGATTCGATAGCCGCTGAGGCTTAGTTGCATGATGAGGGTTGGAGGTCGTATTGCAGGCTAGCAAACCTGGTATTCCAGAGGAAATAACGACCTCCGAAGCACCCACAAAATCATCCCGTCGATGGGTGGTTCTGACTCTCATTTTCTCCATTACAGTCATTAACTTCATAGATCGGCAGACTTTGTCGGTGCTCGCGCCGGTGCTGCGGGCGAGCTATCACCTGTCTAACGAAGCCTACGGAAGAATTGTTGCCGCGCTGCAATTTGGGATGATGTCGAGCGAATTTCCGATGGGGTGGCTGATGGATCGCGTCGGAGCGCGCCTCGGCTTGACTGCAGCTGTGTTGTGGTGGTCGGCGGCGACAGGGTCGCAGGTTTTCACCCGGACCGGATTGCAGTTGGGGGCTACGCGGCTTTGGATGGGAACTGGTGAGGCAGGGAATTACTCCGGTGGAATGAAGGCGGTGTCCCGCTTTTTCTCTCAGGAGCAGCGGACGCTGGCTATAGGCATCTTCAACAGCGGAAGCATGATTGGAGCCACAATTGCGCCGCCCCTGATCGTCTTTCTGATGCAACGGTACGGGTTCCGGGCTGCATTTCTGGTTCCAGCCATTCTCGGAGCTGTGTGGGTTCCGCTGTGGTGGTATGTTTATCCGGGCCGCAAGGCATTCGTGTCGGAGCAGGAGCCTGAACAAATTCCTGTGAAGGCACTGTTGCAACAGTCCTCTGCCTGGGCGGTGATGATGTGCAGATTCTTCATCGGTCCAGTGATGCAGTTTTACTGGTACTGGATCCCCAGCTATCTCTATAGCGTTCGTCACTTGTCGCTTACCCAGATTGGGGTGCTTGGCTGGATCCCGTTCTTCCTGGGGAATTCGGGCGGAGTGTTTGGCGGATGGGCGGCCGGGTGGCTGCAAAAACGCAACATGAATATCTACAAGGTGCGCCAAATCACGATGTATGGCAGTAGTCTAGTCTGCGTGACTAGTCTGCTGGTGCCATATTTAAACAGTGCTCTGCCTGCTTTACTGATGATCGGCATTGCAGTTATGGCCGACAATTTTCTTTCCGCCAATATGTTCGGAGCAATTACCGATTTATTCCCGGATCATGCGGTAGGCCGGGCGACGGGTTTCACCGGAGTCTCGGGAGGACTCAGCGGTCTGTTATTTCCGTTGCTAACCGGGGTGCTGGTGGACCATGTGTCGTACAAGCCGGTATTTATCATGGTGGCGTTTATGCCTCTGCTGGGAACGTTGGCGCTATTTATATTAGGCAAAAAATATAGGACCGGAGAGTTGGATGGTCAGGCTGCGAATGCTTAGAAAAATCGGGAAAAATTGCTCTCGGGCGAGTGCGTTCTGTCTACAACAAAGGCGATGCGTGATGGTCGATGATGGTATCCGATTGCGGAGAGTCGCGAGTTGGCTGGGAGTTCTTGCATTTGCTGTTTGCGGGGTTTCGCACGTAAGCGCGCAAGCGGGGTCGGCAAGACCGAGTACGCTGCCTACGCCGCCTCCTTTGTTGCTGGGTGCGGCGTGGTATCCCGAACAGTGGCCCGAGTCGCGGTGGGAGACAGACCTGGAGTTGATGCAGAAAGCCCATCTGCACATGGTCCGACTCGGAGAATACACGTGGAGCAAGATCGAACCCGAAGAAGGGCAGTATGATTTCGGCTGGATGGAACGCGCCATCGACGACGCCGGCAAGCACGGAATTTTTGTGGTGATTGGAACTCCGAGCCAAACGCCGCCGGCTTGGCTCACACAGAAATATCCAGAAACCCTGCGGGTACTAGAGGACGGGCGGCGAGTCGGACGCGGCCAGCGGGCGAATTTCAATTTCGCCGACCCAAAATATCGTGAGCTGGTGCGCGGAATCGACGAGCAGTTGGCCAAACATTTTGGGCACAATCCGTATGTGATTGCCTGGCAGATTGACAATGAATACAACTTTCCCTCCTATGACGAAGGAACTCGCAAACAATTTCAGGATTGGCTGAAGGAAAAATACGGGACCCTCAATGCGCTCAATCGCAGGCTAGTGATGGCGTACTGGGGCCAAACGTTCACGAACTGGGACCAAATTCCCATTCCGAATGCGCATGGAAACCCAGGCTTGATGCTTCGCTGGAAGGAATTTGTCAGCGACACCTGGCGCAGTTATCAAAGCAATCAGATTGACGCACTCCGTAAATATGCGGCTCCTCGGCAGGGAATTACGACCAACATGATGGGTTGGTTTGACGGTTATGACCATTACGTCGTCGCGCGTGACCTGACTTTTGCCTCGTGGGACGATCCGCTCGGCCATTGGGCCCGTCCATTTAACCCAGTAGCGAACGCGGCGACCAACGATCTGACGCGCGGTTTTAAAAATCAAGACTTCTGGATCATGGAAACCACTGCCGGCTCCAATATGGCAAAAGGAGAAATGCGCGCCGGCATTTGGCAGGATATTGGTCACGGCGCCAACACGACCAGTTACTGGCAGTGGCGCGATTCCCTGAATGGCCAGGAACAGAATCACAAGGGGGTTCTGGTAGACGTGGATGGTACGCCGACACCCGTCTACAAGGAAATAGCTCAGGTCGGCCGCGAGTATGAAAAAGCCGGCCCTGCCATTCAGGGGACTACGGTCCAGTCGCAAGTGGCGATCGTACAGTCTTACAAGAGTCGCTGGACCATCAACTGGCAGAGGGAAAATCCAAACTACAATCCAATTGATGAACTGACGAGCTATTACAAGCCGCTGCATGAGCTAGGCCAATCGATCGATATTGTTTCTCCCGAAGATGACCTTTCCAGCTACAAGCTGGTTGTGGCGCCGGGTCTGAATGTGATGCCTAAGGCAGTGGCGGAAAATCTGATGCGCTATGTCGAACAGGGGGGTAACCTTGTCCTGGGCCAACGATCGGGAATGAAGGACGGTGACAATTCGCGTTGGCCGGAACGGCAGCCCGGGCCCCTGACGAAGATTTTGGGCGGCCGTGTGGAACAGTATTTTGCACTGATCCACTCTGTTCCCGTTTCGGGGGATTGGGGAGCGAATGAAAGCCAGCTATTTGCGGAACGACTGCAGGTGGAAGACCCGGACGTACGCGTGCTTATGCGCTATGACAAGAGCGATGGCTGGCTCGATGGATCTCCAGCAGCGATCACGCGTAAAGTGGGACGAGGAAGCATAACCTACCTTGGCATATGGATGGATGATGTAGGAATGAAGCGCGCCGCGCAATGGATGGTAGATATGAGTGGAGTCAAGCCGGATCTTCTGAGTGTGCCCGCAGGTGTGGAAGTGGAACGCCGCACTGGAGCAGCCAAAGAGGTTTTCTTCCTTGAGAATTTCTCGAACAGCCCGCAGACTATTCCCCTGCGGCACACGATGACAAATGTATTGTCGGGCGGGTCGGTGGACAGAGTCTCCCTCCCCGTGTTCGGCGTTGCTATTCTGGCTGAAAGCAAAGGGAGAGCGGTATCTCGGTTGCGGAGGATGAATCCGCAGAAAGTGAAGGAGGAACCGCGCACCCATTACGGGGAGATTTCAAGTGAGAAATGACAACACGGAAGCGAACATGCTGTTCCCGGCCGAGGAACGCAAAGCTGAGCTGGACCAGAAAAAAACTTCTCTACGAGACTTCCTCCGGGAGAACAAGCTTGATGCCTATCTAATTTCGCGTCATGAGAACATTGCATGGGCGACCGCCGGACTGGTGGAAATGCGAGTGGCCATTCCACGCGAGGTTGCGGTTGGCAGTCTGCTAGTGACCCGTGATGGTGGCGCCTATTATTTGACCACCAACAACGAAGCGCCCCGGCTGGCAGAGGAAGAGTTTGTCCATCTCGATTACGAGCCGGTTCTGCAACCCTGGTACGCCAGCGATGTACAGGCAGCGGTGAAGAAAGTTGTGAGCGGCGGCAACGTCGCCAGCGATGACGCTGCGAACGGACTTCCCGTCCTTTCCATGAAACCGCTGCGGCTGGCGTTGACGGATGGCGAAATTGCCCGATATCGTTGGCTCGGGCAGAGAGTTGCGGAGGCGACGACGGACACGTTGCTGGATTTGTGTCCCGGCATGACGGAAGCCACGATGCAGTCCATGATATCCAGTCGATTGCTGGCTGAAAGAATTCTGCCATCTGTGTTGCTTACCGCAGTCGATGACAGAATCCGTAAGTATCGGCATGCGGTTCCGAGGGATGGGGTGTTGCAGAAGTTCGGCATGCTGAATTTTTGCGCTCGGCGTTGGGGACTGTGCATTTCCATCACGAGGTATGTTCATTTTGGCGCTCTGCCAATGGAGTTGGATGGGAAATTCGCCGCAGTGGCCCATGTCAACGCCGATTTGTTGCAAGCAAGTCGGGAAGGCGCAAGCGGTGGTGCGCTATTCACCGTGGCGCAGCAGGCCTATACGGAGCTGGGGTATACGGGCGAGGAAACGATGCACCATCAAGGCGGGCCGACCGGCTATTGGGAACGGGAATGGGTGGCTCGTCCCGGCGGCACGGAGCGGGTGCTGAATCGGCAAGCCTTGGCTTGGAACCCCAGCCTGCAAGGCGCAAAGGTTGAAGACACAGTTGTGTTGCGTGATGGAAAAATCGAAAACCTTACCAAGACACCTCGGTTGCCAATTGTGGAGACAAGGCAATATGGAAACACCTATGAGTCGGCCGGTGTATTGGTGATGTGAGACGGCCGTTGGTCATCCGAGCCAGATAGAAATATATCGCAATCCGGAAATATGAGTGCTTTCCCAAGTAGTTAAGAGGGACGATCGTTGCGCGCCAGGAGACCTACAATGTCTGGATTTTCCCTGTCTGAAATCAAGCGATTCCTCGCAGTTCTGATCATGGTGTGGTGCGCTGCGACCGCGTTGGAGGCGGTTGCAATTGCGCAACAGAAGGTTTCCACGTCCACCGTACAACCGATACCACAGACAGACACCAGTTATATCGACTCCAAGGGCACCGCGCACGTTACGCGTGTCGTTCCCATTCCCACCACGATTAGCCCGGAGGCGCAGGCATTCCTGGCGCAGCCCCCGCCGAACCTGGGAGCAATGACACTGGCGGAGAGGCGCAAGCAGACGGATATTTGGCAGGCAGCAAGGGCGGCTCAATTCGAGGGCACCTATCCGGTTCGTGTTCGAAAAGGGACCTTAGGCGGCGTTCCGGTAAAGATCATCGATCCACTCACGATTCCGAAGCAAAATCGCGGGCGGGTTCTGATGAATCTGCATGGAGGCGGCTTCGATTCTGACTCCGGGTCACTGACCGAGACGATTCCCATCGCCAATTTGACGAAAACCGAAGTGGTGGCCGTACTGTACCGCCTGATGCCGGAGTATCCGTTTCCAGCGCAAATTGACGATGCGATTGCGGTGTATCGACAACTTCTCAAGTCGTACCAACCGCAGCATATATGCATCTACGGAACTTCCGCGGGGGCAATTCTTACCCCGGAGGTCGCGGTGCGGCTTCGGCAGTTGGGATTGCCACTGCCCGGCTGCCTGGGCGTTTTCTCGGGCCTGGGAGATTTCAGTCAACGCGGTGATTCGCAGTCGATATTCGGTCTGTTTGGATTGTCAGGTCCGTTGAACGTACCGCAATCCCGGCCGCACAGAGTCGAGAGAGCCAAGGCAACGCGGGCGAATCCGAGGGATCCCGTGCGATCGCCGTTGTATGCAGATCTGAAAGGATTTCCGCCGACTCTATTTATCACCAGCGAACGCGATATGTTGCTGAGCGGAACCACCATCCTGCACCGGGCGTTTCTGCGCGCCGGAGTGGACGCACGTCTGATTGTCTTCGAAGGCCTCCCGCACGCTTTCTGGAACCATCCAGGCTTGCCGGAGGCCAGAGAAGCCGATCAGGACATGGCTTCCTTCTTCGATCAACAATTAGGGCATTAAGAGATGAGCGCTGTGGCACCGCGGGATGCAACTGGCGATCGAGCGGTACAGGCACGG
>JAJYSL010000013.1 GCA_021793595.1 Acidobacteriota bacterium | reverse complement strand
CGACCGGCTCAGCCATTTGAAGCAACGATTCTCACAATGTCCCAGCGGTAATCGAATCGTTACATTTCCAATAACATTGACCTTCTTTTCGCTGCGAATTACATTGGTTGCAATCATGAAAATCCTTCGGATTTCTTGTGCAACGTTTCTTGTCGCAAGCGCTTTGCCTCTTTGCGCGAGCCAAGTTGCTGCTCGGGGTTCTCAAAACGAGTGGACGGCTGCGAATGACTCCATCCAGCTATCGGTCGACAAATCGACCGGCGTGATCGACCACCTTGTCGATCAGGTCAGCCATGAGGACTATTGCAACCAGACGCTGGCCGACGCCACCTCCGATACCGATGGCAATCGCGGTCTGACATTCACCGTCGGCAAGCGCATCGGTGGACTGACACTCTATGATGAATTGCGCGACCGCGTCTTCCGCGACATCTCCGATCCCGGCAAGGTCACGCACCTGAAGCAGTCGAAAGACGGCGATGTCGACACTCTTTCGTTCGACAAGCAATATTCCGGCGCGGAGTTCGTTGTTCACGAGACATTTGTGGTCGGACCAAAGGATGTGCGCTGGGATGTGCGCATCAAGAAGACTTCCGGACCGGATCGCACCGTGCGCGTCATTTACGACGTCCCGTTACCGCTCGGCGGGGAGGCCTGGGCGCCGATCTCCAATGCGCCATTTAGGGTGAAGCCGTGGCTACCCTTCTCCATTGACTACGGTCAATCCACCTCCGGCGCCATTGGCGAAGGCGAATGGAGAACGACCGTCCCCTTAATGGTCTTCTACTCCAAGCGAACCGATCGCGCGCTCGCCATCGCATCTCCGCTGGAAGTCCCTGCCGTCCGAATTCGATTCCTGACCAACACCAGCGCGCTGGCGGACTTCTATTGGAATTCGCGGCAATATCCTGCCCGTGAGCGACCGTATTTTCAGGTGAGCAATGAGGACCTGGGTTTGCGCTCTTCCAGCGACCTTCGAACAAGTCTGCTGATTTCTGCGCAACCGGCGAGCTGGCGTCCCTCGCTTGGCTGGTTCTACTCCAAGTACAAAGCCTACTTCGATCCCAATCCGAATTCTGAAAAATGGGATGGCGCCTACACAGGCGGCGATGACTTGATGGATCCCTCGCTCACCAAGCAGCAGGTCCGCGAAGCCTATGCAAAACGATATGCCCTGGGTGTGCGCTGGGAGGAGTATCACAGTCCCTATCACTTGTATGGAGAAATGATTCCGCCGCCGGAAATAAAAAGTTGGACCGATATTTCCGATCCTGGCGGTCCGACCCTCACCCGCGCAGCCATCGAGGAACATTGTCGGTTGAGCAAGGAAGCCGGGGTGGGCACGTTTCTCTACTACAACACCACCGAATCGGAATACTGGTACGCCCAACAGAATTTTTCAAGAAGTATTGCGAAGAGTGAAGATGACAAGACGATTGCGGCATGGCGGGGGCGCGAATATCCCAGCAAGCGCGCCTGCTGGCTGATGAACTCCGACCCGAGCACTGGATTCGGTCAGCACATGGTCGAGGAAGCGAAGCAGATGGTGCAGTCCTATCCGGACGCCGCTGGTTTTTTTTGGGACGTGTTCGGCCGCAGCTATATGTTCGACTTCGCGCATGACGATGGCATCACCATGGTCAACAACAAGCCAGCCTATTATCCGGAGTTCATGTACCGGCGTTTGCTGGATCAATATATTGGTCCGTTGTTGCACGATCGCGGCATGACCATCACCGCGAATAAGCCGGTCACGGTGGCCAGCACGCGCGGCATCGACGGCATCATGATGATGGAAAATGCACCGTATGAAGTAAGCCCCGGATGGATTACCACGCAAAGCTATCTTGGTCTGACGCGCCATGTGATGATTCTCGACAGCAACCCCGCCGACCAGGAGATTCTCTATCTCCACTGCTTGCGTTACGGGGCCTTCAACTCGCTGGTCTCCGATCACACCCGGGACGGCAAGCCATTGCCAGCGGAAACCATCGCGTACAACGAGAAGCTCCACAACATGTACCAGCCGTATGTGAACATGTTCGCCGGGAAGAAGTGGATCTTTTATCCGCACGCGCTTGACCTGCCTGCAAACACCTATGGCAACATCTTCCGGCTGAAAAATGGCGACGTCATGATCACCATGGTCTCCGCCTGGCGCGCGTTGGATCATGCCGACGGTTTCGATTCCAACCTGCAGGTGATTGCCCGACTACCCAGTGCGGATGCAGTGCAATCGGTTGAGGTGGATTCCGTGGACTTGGGCGAGAAAACCTCTGTCGCACCGCAGCGTAATGGAAATCAGCTCACCATCACTGTGCCGAAGCATGGAAAAGCGACGGTCATCCTGCTGCATATGAAGAGCTAGCCATAGCTGGCTCGTCTCGGATTCGCTTCGACTCGATCGCATCTTGCTGGCGCCACCTGAGGCGAGCGTGATTACAAGCGTCTTCGCTGGCATTTACACTCATCCCATGCCCCTCGCAACACAAATGTCATTTGCTCGGCATCATTTTAGTTTTCGCAGGTCATCTCTCCCATCCGGCGTAACGCTCGGCGTGTGCGTTCTGTTTTCCTGCGCCGCTTGGTCGCAATCCTTCAAGGCAAAAGATCTTGCTCCCGCGCCGCAATTCCAGACGAACACATTGCAGGACCGGACAGCGCAGCTGAATCTGATCTTTCGCGACTATTGGCAAGAGACGCTGAAACACTCGCCAGAGATGGCTTCCACGATCGGCGATAAGCGCTACGACGATCGGCTATCCGACGATTCTGACCAGGCCTACAACGAATCGCTGGCGCGCGGCGAACGCTTCATTGAGCGGCTCGGCTCCGTCGACACCACCGGGATGAGCGACCAGGAAAGACTGAGCAAGCGCTTGCTGGTACATGACCTGGTTGATCAGCAGGAATCGTCAGCCTGCGAGCCATGGCAGGCTCCAGTGACGCAATTTTCAGGGATTCAAGTCGACCTGCCCATGCTGGCCGGCATACTCTCCTTCACTTCCGCGGACGACTATGACCATTACATTGCGCGCTTGAACAAAGTGCCTGGCGCTATTCTTCAGATCAGCACAGATCTGATGCTGGGCGAAGAAGCCGGTCGCAGCGAGCCCCAATTCATCATGCAGAAAGTGCTGGTACAGGTGAATGCTTTAGCGACGGGCAAGCCGGAAGATTCTCCGTTTGCCAGTCCGCTGCAGCGCTTCCCATCCAGCATTTCCTCGCAAGATCGCGCCCAGATTCGCACCGCGCTGCTCACTGCCATCCGCACCCAGGTGCAACCCGCGTTTGGCCACCTCGCCAGGTACCTCGCCGCGCAATATATTCCCAACGCACGTAAGGACGCTGGCATCTGGGCCACGAAAGGCGGGGACGCGTGCTATGCGTATCTCGTCCAGAGATATACCACCACCGACCTGACACCCGAGCAGGTCTACCAGATGGGCGTCGCGGATGTGGCGCGAATCGAGCCGCAGTTGCTGGCCGTCGTGCACCATCTTGGATATAAGGACCTGCGCAGTTTTCACGACGCGCTGGTCAACAATCCCAAGGAACACGCACAATCGGGCGCGCAGTTAATTGGGCTATACCAGCGTTATGTCGACCAGATGGAGCCGAAGCTGCCCGACCTGGTGACCAAGCTGCCGCACGCGCCGCTCAAAGTCGTTGCCATGCCCAGCTTCGGTGCTGCCGACCAGGTTCCAGCGGACTACCAACCAGGCACGCCCGACGGCTCTCGCCCTGGAGAGATTCGCGTCAACACGACCGACGCCGGCAAGCGACTGATGACCCAAGTGGAGGCGATCGCCTATCACGAGGGCGTCCCTGGCCACCACCTGCAAATTTCGCTGGCGCAGGAACAAACTGGGATTCCCGAATTTCGCCGCTTCGAAATGTACACAGCGTTCGTCGAAGGCTGGGCTTTCTATAGCGAGCAGCTGGGCAAGGAGGTCGGCTTCTATCAGAACCCGTACAGCGAGTACGGCATGCTGGAAAATCAAATGTGGCGCGCTGTTCGATTGGTCGTCGACACTGGCGTTCACTACAAACATTGGACCCGCGAGCAGATGGTGCAATACTTCCACGACCACACCGCCATGGATGACATTACCATTCAGGAGGAGGTCGATCGCTACATCGCGTGGCCGGGCCAGGCCCTGGCTTACGACGTCGGTCGCTTGAAGATTCTGGAGCTGCGCGCCGAGGCGCAGAAAGCGCTGGGAAAGAATTTCGATCTTCGTGCCTTTCACGATGAGGTACTCGACTCCGGAGCTTTGCCCCTCGATATTCTGCAGCAGCGTGTGGAGACCTGGATTCAACAGCAGCAAAAATCAGCGGCTCATGCAAAACTGCACAAGATTTCTAGTCGAACGACGGAAGGAAACTAAGTTGATGGCCACGAAAAAAGGGAAATCCAAGCAAGAACACGCAGCCACCTCCAAGACGAAAGTTGCGTTGCTGGGTGCAGGCAAAATGGGCGGCATACTGCTGCAGGCATTTCTGAAGAACAATTTGTTCCGTCCAGAGAATATCCGCGCCACCGTGCAACATCCGGAGCGCGCGAAAATGCTCACCGAACAATGGGGAATCTCTGTTTCCACCGACAACCTCGCCGCTGCGCGTAACAGCGACCTGATCCTACTCGGCGTCAAACCGCAGACGGTCCCGGAAGTTCTGGAGCAGATTCGTCCTGCGCTGACCGCCAAAAAGACAATCATTTCGTTTGCCGCATCGGTCAAAACCGGAGCGATTGAAAGGGCTGCAGGCATCGATCTGGCCGTCATTCGCGCCATGCCCAACACGCCGTCGTTGCTGGGTTGCGGAGCAACGGCACTGTGCCGCGGCAAGTTCGTCACAGACGAGCAACTGGCAGTTGCGGAGCAGGTGTTCGCCAGCGTTGGACGCACTGTCACCGTCGATGAAAAACATATGGACGCGGTCACGGCGCTGTCCGCCAGCGGACCCGCGTACATCTACATCATTCTGGAGTCGCTGGCCGAAGGCGGGGTTAAGGTCGGCCTACCTCGCGACATCGCCACGCTGTTGGCCGCGCAAATGGCGCTGGGCGCGGCAACCATGGTGCTTGAAACCGGCAGCCATCCAGCGCTACTGAAAGACGCGGTTACCACGCCCGCAGGCTGCACCATCGACGGCATTCTGGAGTTGGAAGAAGGCGGCTTGCGCGTCACCCTGATCAAAGCCGTCATGCGCGCAGCGCAACGCGCAAAAGAACTTGCATCGAGCTGACATCGCACCGGAGTGCCGCGAGGCAGGCGCACTGCGACGCCAGGGGGTGTGCGGAATCGCAGCGCTGCAGTCGCAGTGGTCCGGGTCGATCGCAACCGCCGACTTCATCGCGCTTCGATCTTGGTGGCTATCTTGTGATACTCGACCCGCGAAATAATGTGCCGGCGCGGAAGCTCTTCTGAATTCTGATAGGGCCTGCCCGCGATGATTCTGTCTGCGGCGATGCCGTCGATGCCTGGCAACGTCTCCAGTTGCTCTTTGGTTGCGTGGTTGATGTTGATCGGTCCCTTGGTTTTGAGCCCCTCGACAATTCCCTGCGCTACCGCCTTGGTATCGCGCGCTGCGGCCGCCGTCGCCTTAGCGGTCTGCTGGCGAATCTGGTCGGGACTTGGACTGGAGGAAGCACAACCGCAAAGCGTGATCAAGCCGAGTGTTGCAATGACGATCCATTTCATCCGGACTTAGATGCGGCTGGCCCGTCGGCCGATGTGCGCAGGCCGCGCTTCTTTCTGCCGGCAAAACCAGTCGTCAATCGTCGTATACCCTAAGAGACAGCCGCTCACCTTTGCCGCCCGCTTGTCGGACGCGCAACCCAGGACCGTCCATGGCCGCAACCCGCTCTCTCCCGAGAATCCGCAAGCGCATCTCGATCCGAGGAGTGGTGCAAGGAGTTGGCTTCCGTCCGTTCGTCTACAACCTGGCCCGATCACTGGACTTGGCGGGCTTCATCTTGAATTCTTCCTCCGGAGTTACGGTCGAAATCGAGGGTCCCGACGGCTCCATCGCGCAATTCCTCCATACACTGCGAACCAGCCCGCCGCCGCTGGCCCAGATACTGGAGATCGCCCTGGAAGAAGTCTCCTTGCAAAATGCAAGCGAGTTCTCCATCCAGCCCAGCCGCGAGGAGGAAAACGAGTTCGTCTTCATTTCCCCGGACGTCGCCACCTGTGACGATTGCCGGCATGACTTCGGCGATCTTGCGAATCGCCGTTACGGCTATCCGTTCACCAACTGCACGAACTGCGGGCCGCGCTACACGATCACTCAGGATATTCCCTACGATCGCCCGACAACCACCATGGGGTCGTTTCGCATGTGCCAGACATGCCAGACGGAATACGAAGACCCGGGGGATCGGCGATTTCACGCTCAACCCAATGCATGTCCTGTCTGCGGACCAAGCCTGGTGCTGGTCGAAAGTCGCAGGCATAACCGCGATGCGCACCTGCCGGCTGCCGGCGACTTTCGTTCAAACCCACAGCCTTCACTCTCGATACTGCACCAGGTTCGCGGTTTGTTGCGCGCGGGACGCTTGGTCGCGGTGAAAGGGTTGGGCGGCTTCCTGCTGGTCTGTGATGCGCAAAACGATGCGGCGGTGCGGCAACTTCGCCAGCGCAAACGCCGCAGCGACAAGCCATTTGCCATCATGGCGCGTGGCCTGGCCGAGGTGGAGAAATTCTGCATCGTGACCGAGGCCGACCGAACCTCCTTACAAAGTCCTCGCCGGCCCATCGTAATTCTGGAGCGCCGTCCGGAGTCGAACCTTTCCCGCTCGATTGCCCCCGGCAATGATTCCATCGGCGTCATGCTGCCGTATACGCCGCTGCACTATCTGCTTTTTAGCGATTCGCCTACGGAACCATCGCAGTTTGCCGCGCTCGTGATGACCAGCGGCAACCTGAGCGAAGAACCCATCGTCATCTCCAACGAAGAGGCCTGGCAGCGGCTGGAGCCGGTGGCGGATTGGTTTTTGTTTCACAATCGCGACATCTATATGCGCGCGGACGACTCTGTAGTGCGCACGTTTGAAGGTCACGAGCGCGTGCTGCGTCGCTCCCGCGGCTATGTGCCACAGGCGATCGATCTTGGCGCGCCAATGCAGGATCTGCTGGCTTGCGGGGCTGAGCTGAAACACACATTCTGTCTGACGAAGGATCATTACGCCATCTTGAGCCAGCACATTGGCGACCTGGAAAATTATGAGACGTTATGCTTTTTTCAGGAGACGCTGGCCAATCTGAAGAAGCTGTTCCGCGCCGAGCCGCAGGCTGTCGCTTATGACATGCACCCGAACTATCGCAGCACCCAATTTGCGCTTTCTTTGCCGCTCGAGCGCAAAATTGGCGTGCAGCACCATCACGCCCACATCGCCAGTTGCATGGCAGAAAATCATTTACAAGGCAAAGTCATCGGGGTCGCGTTCGACGGCACCGGATATGGCACGGATGGAAAAATCTGGGGTGGAGAATTTCTGGTCGCGGATCTGGAAAGATTCGAGCGGCGGGCCCACCTGCGTTACCTTCCTCTCCCCGGCGGCGATGCCGCGGTACGCCAGCCTTGGCGCATGGCGCTCAGCTATGTGCGCGATACGTTTGGCAATGGAGTCCTCCTGGAGGGACTGCGCTTTCTGGATTCCGTGCCGGAAAAACAAATCGCCATAGTCGACGCGATGATCGCCCGCCACATCCACTCCATCGAGACTTCTTCGAGCGGCCGGCTATTCGATGCTGTGGCCGCCCTGGTTGGAAGCGTGGCCGAGGTAACGTTTGAGGGGCAGGCAGCCATCGCGTTGGAATCGGCGGCACAGCCAGGAGTGGAAGACCGCTATTCCTTCCATGTGGAAGAAGCTGAACCCCTGCAACTGGATATG
This sequence comes from Acidobacteriota bacterium, assembly GCA_021793595.1. The sequence continues at coordinate 34,161 of JAJYSL010000013.1, read as the reverse complement.
CGTCCGATGATCGGAGAGATTGTGCGCGACCTGGCTCACGACGCCACGGTCGGTACAATTTCCGCACGCTTTCATAACACCGTGGTTGCCGCGATTGTCGAAGTCTGCCAAAGAATTCGCCAGCAGGAACAATTGGCTCGGGTTTGCCTCAGCGGTGGCGTGTTCCAAAATATGTATTTGCTAAAACGCACTGTAAAAGACTTAGATAAGAATGGGTTTCAGGTTTTCCTGCACGCCCTGGTTCCAGCAAACGATGGCGGAATTTCTCTGGGTCAAGCAGCGATTGCAAACGCGATTCTGCGGCAGGAATATGAGTAAGGGGACAAACGATGTGTCTGGCCATTCCGGGTAAAGTTGTCGAAGCGTTGGATCAAGGCGGCATGCGAATGGCAAAGGTGCAATTCGGCGGCATCATCCGCGAGGTTTGCCTGGAATATGTGCCGGAGACCAAGGTCGGCGAATATGTTTTGGTCCATGTAGGTTTCGCCATCAGCAAGGTGGATGAGGAAGAAGCGCATCGCACCTATCAAATCCTTGAAGAGATGGATCAGCTTTCCGAACTGATAGCTCCCGTTGTTGGGGAACGAGACGGGCAAGCGCCGGGATTTGGAGAAGCCGCTACACGTCCAAACGGGAACCATCGACCGGAACCGGAGATGACCCGCAGTAAGGAGGACGCCTGCTGAAATACCTGGATGAATATCGTGATGGGCAAATCGCCCGCAAGCTTGTTGACGAAATTCAACGCGTGCAAACCAAGCCGTGGGTGATTATGGAGGTTTGCGGTGGCCAGACCCATTCCATTGTAAAGAATGGAATTGATCATTTGCTGCCCGAGGGCGTAGAGTTGGTGCACGGACCGGGTTGCCCGGTCTGCGTGACGCCGCTGGAAATGATCGATAAGGCCCACGCGATTGCCCGCCTCCCGGACGTCATCTTCTGCTCCTTCGGAGACATGCTGCGGGTTCCCGGGTCGGCTGGCGACCTGTTCGCCATCAAGTCTCAGGGCGGCGATGTTCGCGTGGTGTATTCCCCCATCGACTGCATCAAGATTGCGCACGCCCATCCGGACAAGAAAGTCGTTTTCTTCGCCATTGGATTTGAAACCACGGCTCCGGCCAATGCCATGCTGGCGTGGCGCGCGAAGCAGGAAGGGCTGAAGAACGTCTCCTTATTGGTGTCGCATGTGTTGGTTCCACCGGCGCTGGCAGCCATTTTGCAATCTCCGGAGAACCGCGTGCAGGGTTTTCTTGGGCCAGGGCACGTCTGCGCCGTGATGGGCTATGAAGAATACGAGCCCATCAGCGCCAAATATCACGTACCCATTGTCGTCAGCGGGTTTGAGCCGCTGGATATTCTGCAGGGAACGCTGATGACGATTCGCCAATTGGAAACAGAGCGAGGCGAAGTCGAGAATCAATACTCGCGCGTTCTGGGTCGCGAAGGAAACAAGACCGCGCAAAAGCTTGTGTTCCAGGTCTTTCAGGTGGGAGATCGAAATTGGCGCGGCATCGGCGCAATTCCGCAAAGCGGCTATCGTCTCCGCCCGGAGTTCGCGGACTACGATGCCGAAAAGTTGTTTGACGTGGAGCAGATCGCGACACGTGAGTCAGAAATCTGTATCAGCGGAGAAATTCTGCGCGGCATCAAGAAGCCAAAAGACTGCCCCGCTTTTGGTACCGTGTGCACACCGCAAAGTCCGCTTGGCGCCACCATGGTTTCCGCCGAAGGCGCATGCGCTGCCTACTATGCCTACGGACGCCATCTGAATCAGCCGAGAAGCGTCGACGTTCCCATCGATTCCATGGGAGGCGCGGCGTGACTCGAAACGACTCTACCGTGAATGCGCCGGTTACAGCGTCAAGTTCCGATTCCACTTCAGAACATTCGACCTCGCAGCTTCCAAATCCCTTGTTTGGAAGCTGTCCGTTGCCGATCTTCCAGCATAAAAATATTGTGCTGGGCCACGGTAGTGGCGGCAAGCTAACGTCGGAGCTGATCGACAAAGTTTTCTTGCGTGCCTTCGCGAATCCCATCCTCGATAAACTCGACGATCAGGCGGTACTCGAAATCAACGGCGCTCGGCTGGCCTTCACCACCGACAGTTTTGTGGTGACGCCGATCTTCTTTCCTGGCGGCGATATCGGCAAGCTCGCCATTAACGGCACCGTGAACGATCTGGCGATGAGCGGCGCGCGTCCGCTGTATCTGGCGGCGGCCTTTATTCTGGAAGAAGGATTGCCCGCTGAGGAGTTGCGGCGCGTTGTCGAGTCCATGGGAGCCGCTGCAAACGAAGCTGGTGTGCAGTTGGTGACGGGCGACACCAAGGTGGTGAATCGAGGGAAAGGCGACAAGCTTTTCGTCACTACAACCGGCATCGGCGTTATAGAACGAGACGTAAACATTGCCGCCAGCCATGCGCGCCCCGGCGACAAGATATTATTGAGCGGCTGCATCGGCGACCACGGCATGGCGATCTTGTCGAAACGGGAGAATCTGGAATTCGAAGGCGAGATTGAAAGCGATTGTGCGGCGCTGCATGGATTGGTGAATTGCATGCTTGATGCGTGCGATGCGCTCGCAGACAAGCGAAGCGACGATCATCCGTTGCACTGCATGCGCGATCCAACTCGCGGCGGCGTCGCAACCACGCTGAACGAAATTGCCTCCCAATCGGAGGTCGGCATGTTTTTGCGCGAAGATCGGATTCCCGTGCGCGAAAGCGTGCAGGGTGCGTGCGAAATTCTTGGACTCGATGCGCTGTACGTGGCGAATGAGGGAAAACTGGTGGCCATCGTGGCTGCGAAGGCGGCCGATGCAGTGCTGCGGACTATGCAGGCCCATCCGCTAGGCCGAGATGCGAAAATGATTGGAGAAGTCGTTTCAGAACACCCCGGCATGGTGCGAATGCAGACCCGAGTGGGTGGCACGCGCATTTTGGACGTGATGTTCGGCGAGCAGCTGCCGAGGATTTGTTAGTGACCGCCCCTGTGACCGCCGCAGCAAGAGAAAAATAAATCAGCCCGCAATCGATATCGAAAGATAATCTTGACGACGCATACGACACTCTACGCCGCCCTGTTCACCGCAGCCGTGCTCGGCTTTCGCCACGGCTTCGACTACGACCACATTGCCGCGATCACGGATGTCGTCAGCGTGCAATCGTCGAAACGTGTCGCCATGAAACTCGGCATGGTGTACGCCCTGGGTCATGCGCTTACCGTCGCCGGATTGGGCTCCATCGTCATTCTGCTGGGCATCAGCCTGCCCGCAGGCATCGATCGCTGGGCGGAGCGGCTGGTCGGTCTTACCTTGCTGGTTCTCGGAATTTACGTTCTGGGAACGCTGGTGTTGCGCCCCGACGACACCCTGCCGAAGAGTCGCTACATGTTGCTCCACGCCGGCTATCATCGTGCGCGGCTGGCATTCAAGCGGCGAGAAGAAGGCGCTCCCGTCGAAGCCTACGCGCCCCCTAAGAACTTCGACGCGCGCTCTGTTTTTGTCATCGGCGTGATCCACGGTCTGGGCGCGGAAACTCCTAGCCAGCTGATGATTTTTCTGCTCGCAGCGAATCTTGGCGGCGCTGCCCTGGGAATGCTGGGGCTGGGAATGTTCCTTGCGGGCCTGTTAACGATGAATGCGGTGATGACGGCATCTGCGGCAGGACTGTTCGGCGTCTCGCGGCGCCGTCCGCAATTCCTCCGAGTCGTCTCTGCGCTGACCGCGATCTACAGTCTTACGATGGGAATTGTCTTCCTGTCTGGACGCGCTTCGTTTCTGCCAACGCTGAATTAGCTTCGAGGTGGCGAACCGGCAGCTAGCACTGGATTCCGGCCTTTGCCAGGGTGGCTTTCAGACCCTTCATACTGATGCGCGTCGAGGCCTCCGGCGTCCCTGCACCGCGCCAATGCGTCTCCAGACTGACGCCATAATGATAGCCATCCCGCTTCAACGCGCGGAACTGTCCCACCCAGTCGATCACACCGCCGCCCACGGGCTCCCACTCATACTGGCCGTCGGGCTTGCGAACAACGTCCTTGCAGTGGCAATGACCGATCCGCTTGACCGGTAAGAGATCAAACCCATTTGGATAGGGTATGCTGCCGAGCGCAGCCGCATTGCCCGGATCCCAATTCAGCATAAAATTCTTGTTCGGAATCGCGTGCAGGACAGCCGCCGCTTCTTCTCCAGTTCCTGTATTGCATGACATTTCATTTTCCAGCAGCAGAATCTTGTCGCTCTTCGCACAGCGTTCCGCGGCCTCGCGCAGCTTATCGTCGATCGCCGCTCGATAGGGTTTCGGGTCATCCAACCGCCAAAAATCGAAGCAGCGGATGCGATCCGTCTGAAACGCTTTCGCCAGCTCAATGCAGCGTTCCAGTACTTTTTCCTGCTGTTTGAAACCGAAGTCGGCACCAAATTGGTCGCGGCGTTCCGACGTCTTTGAAACCGGCGCACCCGGCCAATCCACCTTAAACAACGGGCTGGCGATATCGGTCACGCGCAGCTTGTTCTTCTCCAGAATCTTCCGTGCTTCCGCGATTTCTGAGGAGTCCAGATCAACGATGTTCTTGTTCCACATGCCGCGGAGCTCAATCCAGTTCAGTCCAAAATCCTTGGATGCGATTTCGCATGCACGGCCAAAATCCTGCGTGATTTCGTCGTTGATGACAGCAAGGCGAAATGGACAGCTCATACCTGCACTCCTAGCTTTTGGATTAAATAATCCTTGCTCATTTCCGCGGACTGTTTCGGCGTGCGGTTCACGCCGGTTCGTTCTCCATCTAGTTCCACCACGCCCCAGCCTCTGAAGTTGGTGGATCGCAACGCGTCGAAGACGGCCACAAAGTTGACTCTTCCCTGTCCCAGCTCGACGAATTGATAGCCGCTCTTTGTCGCCGCAGGTTCAACATCTTTCAGGTGCAAAAACAGCAATCGATCATGATATTTGCGGATGGCTTCTGCCGGATCGCCTCCGCCTTGCAGATAGTGTCCGGTGTCCAATTCCAGCTTGACGTATCGAGGATCGGCAGCGTCGAGAATCGCGTCCACCTGCTCCGGAGTTTGCCCGATCGATCCCATGTGATTGTGAAAGCCCGTCTGGATGCCGTAATCCGCGGCACGCTTGCCGATTTCCGTCAAAAGCATGCCTTCTCGTTTGTAGTCGCTGGGGGTGTATGATTTCTGCGCAAATGTGCCAATGACCTGTAGATATTTTCCGCCGGCCTGGTGCAAATACCGGGCATGCGCGGTGTGCATCTCCAGACTTTTTTTCTCAACTGCGGGATCTAGCGGAGCATCTCCACTGGACAAGGCAACAAACGTCAGATGGTGCTTTGCCAGTGTGTCTTTGATTGCGCGCGCTTCGGGATATTCCCCCAGCACATTGGCACGCAACTGAATGCCAGGGTAGCCGACCGCGGCAATATCCTCAATTGCCCGATGGTCATTTTCCTTCCATGTAATAGCGGCATAGCCAATCTGGATGTTCATCGGACCGCGATGAATAGGCGTGTCGAAATAAGAAAGGTCGGCGGGGGGATAGAGCAGTGACTCAGCGGCAAGTGCCTGCGCTGCGCGTCCCGGAACAGAAACGGCTGCGGCTGCGGCACCCAGACCAACAAGAAAATCGCGACGTGTCGACGACATTGACAGCACCCCTTCTTCAATAAAGGCTGGCCGTTCTTTTATATCATCGCTGCAACGATTTCATTCAGGCGCGAGCTTTCGTGTGCGCGCAAAGAGTCTTCCAGTGGACAACTAGCCGAGGCAAACAAGATTTATTTTGGCGGACATTCCAGAATGAACGCCACGTTTGTCACATTTGCCTTCTCCGGAACGGAAATCTGATAGCTTTGGGTAACGTTCGCGTTCTTTATGTCTTTGTGGAACTCGTGTTGCGTGCCATTCTGCTCCCAGATTTGTGTGATCCTCAGGTGCTGCGTCGCAGAAGGATCTTCCGGACGAAGGCTGGCAAGCCGAAAATGATCGATCGCGAGTCCGTTGAATTGATAGCGCACATAAACGTGTTGCGTTCCCGCAGGCAGATTTCGCACGCTACGGTCCACCTCCGGCCAGCGCAGCACCTGCTGGATAGGCTGACCGTCGAGCCAGGTCAGCTTGGGATTGTAAGTCCACAGTGTCTTCCAGGGTCCATGGCTACTGATCGACCACGCGATGGAGGCCGCACCGGGTCCCTTGCGATTCGCCGGCCACGGAGTGACGTGCCGAATCTCCGCCGTAAATTTGTTGGGAGCAATTCCGTCCGTTAGGTCGAGAAATCTACCGCCGACATCGAACCCGCTAAGGTCGCGATGGGTGGCGGAGACTTCAAAGATGACGTCTCCCGCGTGATCTGCGTCGTTGATCCAGTAGCCTTGTCCGTTTTGCGACACGTAGCTGGCGTTTTGAACTTTGGATGCGTATTCGTTCAAATGCGATGCGCGCACCGGCAGCTCCGTCCTCACCTCATTCCCGGCGCGATATTCAAATTGATTTTCTCCAGGCGTCAGTGCAGGAATCGTCCTCGGATTCAACTGAAATATCGTGCTGAGAAAAACATTTTGGATCGATGGCGACTGATTCGCTGCCCCATGCAGCGAAAAGCGAACCAGATACCCATAGGTTCCCGATACAGCTGTGCGATGGCCCTGCGCGCCCGGCAGATCCGCTGCATGAATCTTCCAGGGACCATTGAACGGACCGGCGAGCGACGCACTTTCTGTCCAGCTGCGGCCACCATCGATCGAGGTCTCCGCCATCAGCTTGTCTTCGGCTGTTGGCAGTGCAGCCTGCACAGAAAAGTGCGCGTCGATAATCACGTAGGGGGATGGCATGGAAAAGGTATAGGTCGCGTCGTCGCCCTTGCGTGCAAGGTCACTGGAAATGTCCGCGGGTCGATACTCAATCTTGCCCGTGGCCCACGTACGCGCATCTTTCTCGCTGCGCGGACCGGCCGACGGGGGCAAGCTGAACTGCGCAAAATCCGGAAGAATCTTCCAATCTTTCCCGTCGTAGGTATACGGAAGGTAAAAGGTTCCTGCAGGAGTCGGACGAAAATAGCGAATCATTCGCTCGCCGGGCCGCAGAACAAAATCCAAGGTGTGGCCTTCAGGGTAGCGGCGGTATGCATAAAGATAGTTATCGTTGATGCTGGTATACAACTCGGCGAGATCCTTCATATCTCCCGCACGAACATCCGCCGGATACCAGGGATAATCCACAGTCTTCGGATTGGAGGTCTTCGGCCCGGTAACGTTTCTGGTGATAATGCTGCCGTCGTGTTCCAACTGCCACACGGAAGCCACATCGCGCTGCTTCAGCGGACCGGTTCCAATGGGGTTATAGCCCAATTCGTCGGAATCGAACATGTGGTACGCGCCGTCGTAATACACTTCGGCAACAGTGTGTCCGGTGAGGAACCACACACGCGAATGCTTGAATCCGCCGGCATCGTAGGTGGCCGCCATCAGAGGTCCATCTTGATAGCAGAGCCCATAGCCATAGCTGTTGAGCAGCTTGATAGGATCGAGCACCTGGCCCACTGGCTCCTCATAGGCCCATCCGGGAATGTGGTAGAACATGCCAGGCTTTACGAATCGTCCATCGGTCAGATAGAAGCGCCAGATCGCCTCGGCTTTTTCGCGGTCGGTGGTAGCGTGGTATTGCCGATAAATTCCCTGCACCAGCTTGGCCATGTTGCTAGTGTCCACCTGACCCACCCTGGTGATCTGCGGCGAATATACCTGCGCCCGCAGTCCCAACGAACCCGCGGAAATCAACACCGCCGCCATTAGCGTTACGACGAATTTCTTTTGCATCGAACGATTCCTTTTCAGCGAAAAAGCTTTCTATTGCAGGTCTATCGTTTGTTGGACGTTTTGCCCACTCATCACATCGCGAACGTCGATGGTCCACTTGCCGGGTGTGTCGTTGACCGCAAACGGAATCGATTTGACTCCCGAACCCTGTCGCGCAATGACATTTCCAGAATAAAAGACCTGGCGATTTCCCTTGGGATCGACAACATCGACATGGAAAATGCTTAGGTCCGCTTGCGACGGAGCGGCATGAATGGCAACATTGGCAATCGTTCCGCGTTGCACCTGTTGCGGCGCCGACACCTGCATCTGCGGCAGCGGAGTATCGCTGGCCACCAGGATCGTCGGATCATACGGGCCGACTGTCATCGTCAGTTCCTTGTTCTCGCCCAGGTTCTTGTTCGCCATCGTGTCGTAGAGGTACATCGCATTCGGCAGATGGAGATGTACCGTCGTCGGTTTGGTGAACCGTTCGTTCGAGCGGAAGTCCGCCGGCCCCAGTTCATTCACGCGCAGTTGAGGATTGGACTGCAGCGCGATGATCCGCGTACCCCCATCGGCATATACATGCACGTCAATCCCAACCACGGGGTGTCCTGCCGCATCCTCCACGGCAAATGTTGGGCGAACATCGTTCGAACGAAGCAACTGCTCAATCAACTGATGAACGGGCCCTTCCTTCCCTTCGAGGCGGTTTTGCAGGTAACTAATGATGTCGACGTTCAGCAGGATTGCTTTGCCCTTGCCGTAGGGATGTACATTCATCTGCTCCGTATCTGGGCCGGCGAAAAGATCGGCCAGGGACGAAGTCGGGAGTTTGCGGCTGTGCTCATCGTAGGTTCCTGGAATCCCGTCTGCAATTGCGACGCCGCCCTGCGCGACAAACTCGCGAATCGCATTTGCCTCGGCCTTCGAAAGCGAACTGGACTCCGGCAACACCAGCACGTGATAGCCGCCCTTCAGCAGATCGCCTTGCTCGACCTGGTCGTAGGAAACAAAGTTCGGCTGCATGCCTTCATCTTCAATCAGATTGCACCAAGATTCGCGCAGCCGCATAAAGTCATTGGTTGAGCGCTCATAGGCTGGACTGCGAGTCATCCACGCATCGCCGTCCGGACGCCGTTCCAGCATCCACTGGGTACGCAGGCTGGGTTGCGAATAGTGAATCGCAATCCGGTTGTTGATGGGATGGCTATTGATGATCAGCGCGCCCTCTCCTCCACGAATCGCGTCATACAGCTCGCCTGCCTGCTTTCCAATCGCACTGGGCTGGCCATCCTTCTGGACGTACTTTTCGCCTTCATCCCAGATAATCAAACCGCGATTACCATGCAGCAGTTCGTACCAGACACGCTGCCGCTCGCGGTCGCCGGCGGCAAAGCTGGTGCTCATAATCACCATGTTGGGATTGAGCGAATGAACGATGTCAACGCTGCGACCAATATCGTACGGCTCAATGGCGTTGAGTACTTTCGAAATCCTAGAGTAGTCATAGCCACCCCACCCCGGCATCTGGCCGCCGCCGATGTTGACGTAAGCCTGCGGATCGCCTTCGTGGATTGCGTCCACCCCCATCTTCAACGCATCCGCGTAGGAGATATCCATCCACTCTTTGAAGTCTGCCCACGCAGCATAGTTTCCGTCGGTGCGCTTCATGGCCTGATTCGTCGTCAGCGGCATCACCAGGTTCCAGTTGGTGAAGTTCGTACCCCACTCCTGATTCAACGCGCCCAGGCTACCGTATTGCGTCTGCAGCCAGCGGCGCATAGGCACCAGCGATTCATCGGAGAAGTCGAAGTCCCACGCGGCTTCCAGCTCCGCGATACCGGATTCATCGGCGAGGCTATAAAAATATGGCCGGTAGGGTGCGAGCCGTTCCGCGGTCGCAACACCGCGGTCGTGCACCAGCTTGCGCCAATATGGGTCCCAGAAACTGGGATGGCGCTTGAACGCCGCCAGACTGTTGGGATCTTCTTGATAGAGCTTCTTTGCCTGGATAAACGACCATCCTACAGGGCGATCCGGACGCCAGCGGTGATATTCCGAGTAATAATCTGTCGCTAGGCTCTCGGAGTACCAGCGCATGTTGTTGTCAATCAAGAAATCCGGCAGCGCAATATTGCGGCTGGAATAGGTCGCTCCGTTAATTCCCAGCTTTTGCAGGTCGGGAACAAGATTCGCCGGGTAGTTCTGCCACATCATGATGACATAGTCCTTCCACCCGGTGAATGGCGGTTGCGCTACGAAGTCTGTATCGGCAGATTCGCTTCGATTGTAGGCGGCGTCCTTGATATCCTTTCCGTTTAACGTCAGATCGACGTGAAGATGATTCTTCATCGCGACGGCCCGCGACATGTCGATCGGAAACGTGATCTCGGTTTCGTCCAGCAAATCGGCCGGCAGGGTTCTATCTTCCACCGTGCGGCCAAGACTGTCAGTCCAGAGAACGTGTACGCTCGCGTGGCCGGTAAATCCCTGGCTTAGGCGATACACCACCGGTACCTCGCCTGTACGGGGTAGGACGGTGGATGGCAGGATGATTTTCGACGGGTGTCGTGCATCCCCGGATGTGTTTACTGTGGCAGCTCCCAGGGCGACGGTTGCGCTGAGCGTCATCGCCAGCAAAGTTCCGGCAAGGATGGTGCAAGGCTTCGTCCAGTTCATCGTTATCCTCATGATGGTTCTTTATTGATCGTCGTGTTGCTGCGCGGCGGTGCTGCCGACCACTTCTACCAGGCCCACGATCTGGTTCAAACTGTTACGCACCGGAGCCAGAACCGAGATTATTCCGGGCTTCTCCTGAACCGTGACCCTGGTTCCGGTTGTCAGGACCCGCCGCATGGAGGCTGGCATCGGTTGCTGTAATTCCCCAAATTTCCAGAACTGGCTCAGATCGTGCCGGTTCCGAATCACCAACTGGATGTTCTGTGTCGTAGGCACGGGCATCCACAGATTCACGTCCACTGGAAACGGCGCAATCATCGACAGCCGTATCAGTGTCTTTTTGGTTTGGATAAATGCGGCGTCATGCACGTCGTAGTTATCGCCCGCCTCCCACTTGTCCCGCGGGTCCGGATGCAGCATAAATTTCAAAGCGCGCTGCGTCACAATGTGCTGACATACATCGCCATCGATCATGATGGTTCCGACGCGCGCAATCTCATCCAGGGTTTTCTGCTGTGCAGTGGAGACATCTGAAGTCACGACAGCAGCGCTGGTCTGCATTGCGGCCATGGCTGCAGAGGTGGAAAAGAAAGCTAGTTGCAGGCCGAGAAGAAGCGAAACGATGGCCTTCATTGGATACCCCCAGAATGCTTCAGGGCAAATGCATGAACACCTTGCCATGCATCCGGCTGCGGTGTGGGAAATTGCGCCTCATACGGCTTCCCCGCACGGTCGAGCTCGGTCCCGGTCCAGTCGACGGGCTCTCCCGGTGGAGGAGGCGACGGCGAATGCTTCCATTCGGAAAGCTTCGTGTTGTCGAACAGTTTTACCACCTGCCCCTGGATTGCCTCGCGGTCGCTCCGCTTCGCCTCCACGTCCAGCAAATCGAGATCCTGAATCGTATTTCTTTGCAGCTTCAGACGAATGCTTGGAATCGGTCCTTCGATTCCGAACCGCTCGCCGGAATAGACCAGCGTCGTCGTGCCGCCGTCGGAAAGCGCCTGAAAGGGATGGGGGCCAGGAATGACCGCCAACCAGCGTTCGAAGCCGCTGACTCCGTAAATCCAGGCTCGCAGGGGATCGGATGCAATGGCCGTGGAAACATCCTGGACGGGCGGCGTTCCCCCATAGATCCAGACAGTGTCGCCGAGTTGCTTGAGAGCGGGCAGTTCATCCAGGTACCAGACAAACATCCCGCCACTCGCGCACCACATCTGAATCGCATTTTTCAGTACATGAAATTGCCGCTGCATCATCCAACTTACATCCGCGCGAAGGATGACATGGACCGGAGTATTTTGGGGCAGGGATTTGGTCAGAAGATCGTGATAGACGAGGAAGTAGCGCATATCTTTTGGAAACCGCTGCTCATCTCCATCCCATTCAAACCCCTTGTAGCGCTTCTTCTGGTTGAAAAAGACCTCGAAAGTCGTAGTCGTCCAACCCTTCTCGCGGAAGTGATGCTCCATCTCTCCAACAACATTGGTAAATTCCGCCTGATAGCCCGGTTCCCCCCACCAGAGGTAGTTCGCAGGCCAGGTCGGATTGACGGGCAGGTACAAGTAAGGAATGGGATGCGGCCCGCGCCGGGTACCGGCGAATGCCGAACCATCCAGCACGGGACCAAACAGCCGGTCGAACTTGTCCCAACTGATAATGTGCTTCTCGGCGCCCGTGCCGGCCAGCTCGGGGGCAAACCCTGGCTCGATGTCACCGGAATGGCCGTAACCCAGGACATCATAGACTCCTCGGTTCTCATAAAATATCCGATAATACTGCTGAATCAGATGGAACTTCTCATCTTCATTCGCCGCTCCAGAACCCGCCAGGGCTTTGGGATACTGCTGCTGTAACCATGTGTCGCCATAGGAATTCGAGTCCATGTCAACCACATCCTGTGCGGGAATCTCAGAGGGCAATACGGAAATGCTGAAAGAGACGAGCTTGCCTACCGAACCATCCGTCAGTCGCGCACGGCCACGATACACGCCGGGCTTCGTGTTTGGAGCAATCCAGACATCCACCCAGAAGGCACGCGCTTTCTGCCCATGGATCATGTTCTCCCGGTCCGGCATTGGGAAGCTGTAAGGAAGCTGCACCGGAATCAGCGCGTCAGGGTAATAATGCTTGTCCGGCGTGTTGAAGTGAAACCACTCGCGGTACACCTCCGCCGGCTGCGCGGACTCAATGAAGAGCTTGCAATTGCTGCACGCCGCGTCCGACTTGACGACAAGTTGAAAGGAAACGTAGCCGCCGCGCGCGGAACTAAGTTGAATCGAGTGATTCCAGCTTGCCCCGGCAAGGTCGCTGGCAACAAAACTTCCGAACGGATCGGGCCGGTGGTAGGCAGAAACAATAAGCAGATCGGAGGCTCGACAACTACCGAGGGAAACAAGGAGTAGCAAGCATACAGTTGCACCGAACTTCCTCATGCTGGTGTTCTCCTGGCAGAAACGTTCAGCAACCTTTTTCCACTTACAGCCGCGAATCGCTTCTACAAAACAACTGTGGATGAGAGAACGGACTCCGCTCTCCCGCAAAATATAAATTACTGGTGATCGACCCTATCTTGTCGTTGGATCGATCGCGTCGCCACGCAATTCGAAACGCGGTCCAATGTAGTCCGGCTCAGTTTGTACCGCCTGAGACATCAATTTGTGAGCCTCATCCATGTTGCCGTGATATTCATCGATCAAAGCCTGCAGGTAGTACGACCGGGCACGATACATTGGGTCGTTGGACTCATGCCTCGACTCGGCGACAGTCTGGAACTGCTGCGCCAGGGCCGCTGCTTCTTTCTGGCGACCTAGCCGATCCAGCGAGAACACCATGAAAAAATTCTCCGGGGTGTAACTACCGCTGCCGCCGCCCGTCAGCTGCTCTACACCGCGGATGCTGTCGTTGTAGGCCTGCTCGGCCTCTTGCTTCTTGCCCATCGCATCGTAGGTGCGGCCAATGTAGTAGTACATTCGCGGCGCTGATTGCAGCTCGAAGGTATCCATGCCAAGAGAGGTCGGAGTGGTGAGCGCAGATTGGAAGAGGTTGAGCGCCTCCTCATAATTATGTTTGTGGAAAGCCTGCGCACCCTGACCGTATTTCAACTCACGGTAAGCATCCCGCAATGTGTAGACTCTGTGGACTGGAAGGAAGGTGTGACGATCAATGATGTCCTGCGCCGCCAGGAACTTACCTTGAATCAGATAGGCATTCAGCAGCCCTTCAACCAGATGATCGTTCTTCGGGTCCTGGGCGACGGCCTTATGCAGCAATTTCACCTGCTCGTCGAACTTGCCGGTGCGTGCATAGAGGTCCGAAAGATCGTCAAGGGTATCCGCGCTATCTGGATTTAAGTCGACAGCCCTCTGCAATTCCGGAACGGCTGCCTCCAGCTTCCCATCTTCCTCATAGGCCAATCCAAGCGCACGGCGTGCAGCAAAGTCGGACGGGTTGATTTGGTTAATGGCCTGCCACTGGTGGATCGCCTCTGCCTTGTGGCCGCGATAATAGAGCAGGCACGCCAGATCGAATCGCGCAACCGTGTCATTTGGGTCGTCCTTCACCGCATCGGCCAGCGGCGCCTCCATCTGTGCGCGATACGGGAAGCGTTCCACGATTCCGGCCGCAGCCTGCGCCTTCTTGCGATTTGCAGCCGCTGCGGATGTGTCGCCGGATTGCTTCAAGTCATAGGCCAATGCATAGGAATAAATCGGCGGCGTTCCCCAGGGATCTTTGTTATGCGGAGGCTCGACCATTTTCAAAACTGCAGCTGCATCTTTCCACCTTTCCAGGGAGCTGTAAAAAATCGAAACCTCAATGGCGCTTTCCGACTGTTTGCCCATCAGACTCAGCAGTTTTTGTTTGGCGGACGCGTCGCCGATCAGAAAATATCGTTCCGCCTGCACTACGCGATCGGCGGGATCGATGGCCTCCACCTTGGCAAGTTGTTCCAGCGCAGCAGTTTTATTCCCTTGATCTCGCAATGTCATCGCAAGCACGAGCCGTGCCTTCAGATCCTTGCCATTGGAGTTGATCGCTCCCATCAAATGTTGCAACGCCGCCGCATCATCATGCCTCAGAAAATTCAGCAACCCTAGTTGATATTCGCGCGGCCCGTAATACACGCTATCCGGCCAGATGTAATAGAAATTCCGTTCCGCTTGCTTCTGCTCTCCAAGTTTCAGTTGGCAGATCGCCAGGTAATACCAGGATTCCGACGCGTAGGGATTGCGATTCACCGCCTGCTGAAATTGCTCGGCGGCCTGCTGATAGTGGTGCCGGTTGTATTCCAAAACCCCCAGCAACTGATGCGCGATGGAGTAGCCCGGATCGCGCTTCAACGCCAGCTTGGCCAACGTCTCAGCATCATTGGCATTCAGGTCTTTCTGCTTGAATTCTGCCGCCAGAACCAGCTGTTCGGCTGTCATCTTGTCCAACGGAATGGGCGGGGCCGTCAGATCCTTGGCAAACGGTGTGATGTGTCCGCCCGGCGCAGTGGTGGACTTGGTGTAGGCCAACAGCAGCTTGCCATCCGGTGCAACCACCTGCACATGCAGCGATGCAAGATCAGCAGCGCTGACATTGTCAACGGTCTTCTTGACCGGCGTTCCCGGGATCAGGTTCACAGTATCGTTCAACAGTTCCCCGCTGGCAGCTTTCACCACCAGCTTTGCATTGCGCAATGGAACGACCGGCGACAACGCCACCTCAACCGATGAATTTGCTCCGCTTGAACCCGGGTGTACTTCCACATTCAGTGCGACCTCTTTGCTCATGGTAGTCAGGCCGTTGATGCCGGCGACCGGAATCCACCATTCATGCCACTGCTCCACTTCGTGCGGATACACCCACTCATAGTGCCCATCCCACACCATGCGGCCGCTTTGCGCCTCAAAATACGGGCCAGCCTTATCGGTGTAGCTTGCCTCCACTTCCTTCGATCCCGGACCAAAGCCAAAGGTCCACATCTTCATTCCTTGGACCACGCGGCGATCGGCATAACGAAAGACTCCGTAATCATGATCGAACTCATATGACCCACCGTAATTGTCATAGCTGTCGATTCCGAACACACCCAGCATGTGCATGTTGTTATGCGCCCAGCTTAGGTCGACTCCGTTATAGATGGGCCACGGAGATACCACGCCGGTGGTATGGCCCACAGTTTGCGTCATGGGATAGAGAAATCGCGTTTTCGGCGTTACCGGGAACGCGGCATTCGACCAGAACATCTGCGGCTTTTGACCATTGGTGCCGTTGTAGCAAAATGTGCTGATCTCCATCGCGTCCACATCGGGATAGAGCGTCGCCGTATATGTCACATCCATGTGGTAAATCGGATCCTCTTCGCCCAGCAGAACCGAGACACTGCCATCCTTATGCTTCAGGATTGTGTGCGACCAGTAGGGTTCACCCTTCCAGGTGAGCGAGTGGGCGTCGTAGGGGCCGGTCAGTTCAATGCCAGATTGCGGCCAGGTAAAGCGTGGGTTGAACTGGGTCGGCTTGATCGCATCGTTTCGATAAAACATCTGCCGATGATGCACTTTGTCATACACAGAGAAGAACCGGCCACCTAGTTCTGGAATGTACGTCAGCTTGAAATACTGGTTGTCGACAAAGATGGCGCGATATTTCTCCGGGAAAGGGCTGCCCACTTTAAATTGCCTCTTAAAGGTCGTGAATGGATACAGTCCGGTCAGCGTCGAATCGTTGAACAGCGGCGGCTGCATATATCTGCCCACCTGTTCGTAGGTGGGAATAGTGATTTCGCCCTCCGTCACCGCGATCGCAGACGGCGTTGTGGTATTCGCGGAAACATCGGCCGCATGACAGCGCAGCGAACCCAAGGTCAGCACCATTGCGAACAGTAAAGGCCACGACTTCATCGATTCTCTCTCTTTGGTAAAAAATACTTGCTGGATCGTGCAAACTTGCTTGACGAACGACGCTGGAACGGATCCCTGGATTCGGTTGTGTTCGATGATTTTGAACCAATCTCCCGGATATCGAAACGATTATATACGGAGAAATGAGAAACAAAACGCTCATAACCACCCGGAACCAGGTTTTGAGTCGCATTCGACCCTGCGGTAAGGTGGAAGCAGAGCCGCCAATTCATCCCAATCAGAATTTCAGGAGAGACAGAAGAATGCATCTTGATCTGCCCCAGGCCATTGCAAATTTCGTCGAAGAAGATGCATCCGCTGTAGGCACCGATCCGCTGTCGAATTTTTGGCGCGATGCCTCGATCACTCCGATGACTGACGATGCCTACGGAAACAAAGTTGCTGGGCATGCCACAGAAATTCGATCACGATGGACTGTCTCCAATCTCTACTTTCTGTTTGTTTGTGCGTATCAGCAGCTTCATCTCAAACCAAATCCAGTCCTGGATCAACCGACAGGCGGGTTATGGAACTGGGACGTCGCAGAAGCCTTCATCGGTGCTCCAGATGGTCCAATCGATCGGTACAAGGAGTTTGAAATGTCTCCGCAAGGCGAATGGCTCGATCTCGATATCGATTTGAAGCAACCGGATAAAGTCGCTCTTACCTCGTGGAAATCTGGCTTTCAGGTTGCCGCCCGCATCGAACATGATCGGAAAATCTGGTACGGATCGATGCGGATTCCATACGCCTCCCTCGAAGCAGGCGAGGCCAAAGCGGGCAATCTTCTGCGCATCAACTTTTTCCGCAGTCAAGGAACAAAGCCGGTAGAGATGGCGTGGCAGCCTCCTCGGCAGGCCAGCTTCCACGCTCCAGAACAATTTGGCATGCTCAAACTTGTGCGGTGAGCACTGCCGTGACGGCGCAAGCAGCAAGTTGTGCGAACGGTCTCGAGCGATGATTACTATTTCGCGGAAGCTTCGGCGGTGCTGATCTTGATTGTGCCCATGGGATACCAGCCATCGGGTTCTACTCCGGCGATGGCGAGTTTAATTTTTGGTTCGCGCGTTGCCGCGTCGACGAGAGCAATCTCCAGTGTGTAATCGCCGTCCGGTAGCGACCTGGGAACAAAGACATTATTGTTATAGAGATCGTCGCCGGGCATCCAGGTGCGAACGTCGGCATTCGTCATCAGGATTGCGGAGCTCTTGCCACGTTTCAGCCGCAATGCAAGCGGGTAACGGCGGTAGGCCGGTGCGTCCCCCTTGTTCTCCCACCAGGAATCTTGTGGAATTTTTCGCCGGTCTCCTGCCGGTACCAAGCCGGCACATCGCTTGCGGCATCGGTCCCATGCGGCGCTATGCGCAGCATCAATGTTTGATGACGCGCGTGTGCGGTCTGCAGCGCCTTATCGATCAGACTCCAGTTGTAGACGCCTTTTCCCGGCTCCAGAAATCTCCAGTAGACGCGAAAATAGGCGATGCTCGTCTTGGGAAAATCTTTGTTCTCCAGCGTTCCGGAAGATGGCTGATATTTGATCGGAAATCCCTCGGTCCATTTTGTCCCGGTGTTCAACGTATCGCCATTGAAACGTTGAAAGGTCATAAATCCAATGCCCGCATTGACCAGTACGTCATGAATCTCGACCGGCCTGACGATCACGGTGGCCTGCTGCGCCGACATGGCCGACGCCAGGCCAAGAGCCAGCGCTACCGTCGCGAATTTTCTAAGTTGCACGCTTGCTCCTTGTCGCAATCGATCGCTTCATGCTCGCGCAGATGCGCTTCTCGGGCGATTCACGAGAACTTATTCCTTCACTTTGACGACAAAGTAGGTGAAGCTCTTCCCTTTTGGAATGGAGAGCTGGTGCGGCGTGTTGGGCGAAATATGCACCACATCGCCTTTGCCAATTTTCTGCACCACTCCGCCGGAGACTGCGCTTCCGCGTATCTCGCCCGGAGCTGTCGTCTTAGGATCGACCACGGCGCCACCGCTGGTCAGCGTCGCCTCGCCATCTACAACGAAGAAAATATCGGCGTAGTGTTCGTGCAGTTCAGCGCCGCCGCTGGTGTTGCGCACGGTCAGCATCGTAAAGCTGCCCGGATACTTGTCCAGCGTTTCACCCGCCGATCCCGTGGCGCGGAAACTCTCCTGCTGCTCCAGCTTGTGCGCCATCTGCTTCAATTCTGCCGCGGAGTAATGATTCACACCTCCAGCCTGCGCCAATGCTGTGCTTGCAGTGATCGCCATGGCAACTATCCCCCAAATCAGTTTCATAATTTTGCTCCCCGATACGACACCCTCAGCGTATATCTTTGATCTGGATTGCATCCATGTCGCTGTAGACCTGATTTTCACCGCCCATACCCCAGCAGAACGTGTAACTGTTCGTCCCAACCCCGGCGTGCATTGACCAGCCGGGAGAAATGGCGACTTGCTTATTGGCGACCACCAAATGCCGGGATTCATCCGCAGGTCCCATCAGGTGAAACACGCGATCCTCCGTCGGAAGATTGAAATAGAGATAGATTTCTGAGCGTCGCATGTGGGTGTGCGGCGGCATCGTGTTCCACACGCTTCCCGGCTGCATCTCTGTAAAGCCCATCACCAGCTGACAACTGCGCACGCCTTCCAGGTGGATGTGTTTGCGAATCTGGCGAGCATTGGCCGTTGCTGCAGCGCCCAGCGAAACCGGCTCTAAATCTGTGCGACGCGACAATCGCGTTGGATATTCCGCATGAGCCGGATAACTTAGCAGATAAAACTCTGCTGGATGCGCCGCATCTTCACTGGAAAAAACAATCTCATGTTTGCCGCGACCAATGTATAAGCAATCCAGATTGTCCAGCGCAAATGTCTCGGAGTTCACGCGCACTTTTCCCTGCGTTCCGATATTCAGCACGCCCAATTCGCGCCTCTCGGTAAAGAAATCTGCGCGCAACTCAGGATAGGTGGGCAAGACCAGCGGCTGCTTCAGCGGCACTGCAGACCCGATGACAGTCCGGTCCAGATCCACATAGACGTTCTGCATCGCCCCCGGTTGGAACAAGTCGTCCAGCAGAAAAGACTCGCGCAGCTGCGCCGTGGTCATGCCGGGATAGCGAATAGCATCCGGCATTTGAAGGATTCTCATTTGCACCTCACGCTGTTACAAATCCAAGTGAATTGACGATGAAACTGATTCCACAGGCTGAAATCAAAATGCTGCAGGAGACCCGTGGCGGGCTAAATGTTTCGCCAGCCGATGCAATTCGCCTCCAGCCATAAGAAATCCTCCCACACCATAAACATAACTCGACGTCGGCGGAACAACCCCCGGCTCGCTGTTGACCGATTGAATCGCACCCAGTCGGCCGTCCTGATACACGTGGTCAAGCAGTCCCTTCCAGCCCTTTTTCACAACCGGCAAATAGGTGGCTGAATCCAGAATTCCCTGATTGATTCCCCATGCCAGCGCGTATACGTAAAAGGCGGAGCCGGAAACCTCTGGAGCTGGATACGCGTCCGGATCCAGCAAATCAGTCCGCCAAAGTCCATCCGCACCCTGCAGCGTAGCGATTCGCGATGCCATCTGCTTAAACTGTTCCACATACTTTGGCCGACTCGGATAATCCCTCGGCATTGCATCGAGCGTCCGCGCAATGCCAGCCATCACCCATCCATTGCCGCGCGACCAGAAGATGAGTTGGCCATTCTTGCTCCTCGCATTCAGGTAGGTCGCGTCTCTCGAATACAACTTCTCCTGTGGCCGATAGAGCAGCTTCGACGTAATCCAGAATTCCCGGTCCATGTACTCCAGGTACGAGCGATTTCCAGTAGCCCGGTACAAATCCGCCCAGGTTGGAGGGCCCATGAAAAGCGCATCGCACCACCACCAGACCGGCTTGCCCGGCACGTCGGGAACCTTCCTCTGGGAGTCCAGCGTTTCCTTGGTCGGCAGCATCATTTTTCTCTGCCGATAAATCTGGTACAGATCGAGATACGTTTGTCCCACCGCGTGATCATTTGCAGGCGCGTCATCATTCGGTCCGACTGGATTCAACTGCCAATCGAACTTGTTCCCCATGCGAAGCATCGCGGATTGAAATCGCTGGTCCGGCAAAGCGCTCGCTGCAGTCATGTATCCCGCATACAGCGCGGCGAACGTCCAGTCGCGATCGAAATACTTCTCGGAATACTTTAGCTGCCAATTCCCTACCTTGCGGACCGCCTTGTCGATGGCGGCTGTCGTCAACGCGGGAGAAAGTTTCGCCAACGGCGGCGCAGTCGCAAGCACGTCGCCGATATGCGCTTCCCGCTGTCTTGGATTCGGCGCCGGCGTATTCTGCGGTGTCTCCCTCGCAGCGAACGACGAGAAACAGCAAGCTCCCATGAAGGCAATGGCCAGCGCGCTTGCAGTTTTTCTTCTGGTATTCCCGGCTCTTCCGAATCTGATGCCGTGTCTGTCCATGGATTTCTGCCTCCTCAAATACTGCGAATCATCAATGCGGCTGACGTCAAGCCAGATCAAACGGAACTTCGGCCACTTGTCCAGTCGCAAGATCATGCGCGCCAAGCTTCCAATTGCCCTTCGGATCGTTCAGTGCAAACGGAATGCGCGTGACGTACGGACTGGAGTGCAACATCACGTTGCGAGCGTACAACTCATAGGAGTCGCCGGTGGGCGTGCGGAATTCCAGGTGCACGACGCGGAACGTACCATCCGGCAGCGCACCCTCTCCCGTAAAAACGACCTCCGCCATCGCTCCGGCGCGTGCTCCGCGAATCTCCACCTTCAGGGCCGGCAAGGACTGCTGCGACCGAGTAAAAACGAGCGCGCTCCACGGCTCCAGCTTTGTCTTCACGGTGCTGGTTTGTCCCAGGTCTTTGCGTCCGCGCACGTCGTAGGTCTGGCCGGACGCGGTCCACTCGATCGTGATTTCTTCTTCTTTTTCCAGCAGCGAATTATCAATGTTCACGCTCAGGTTCGGGTCGATGTCCGGAACATTGCTGTCCGCCAGTAGTTTCGGATACGCGCCAAATCCGCCGTCATCCGTCTGCGGATTTCGGAAAATGCCCACTTGTTCGCACCCTCCATTGGAAAACCTAACAATTTCCGTTCCCGGCAACCGCTTGCCGTCGGCGCCAAGCACGCGCACCTGCGGCTTCACATCGGCCAGCGCAAACACGCTCTCCATCAGGTCGGGAAGACTCGACACAGAATTTCCCTTCAGGCGCAAATACACATAGTCGGCAAGCTCCAGGTTCAAGAAGATGGCCTTGCCCGCACCAAACTTGTTGACGATCACCAGCGGCACGTCTCCGCAATGCGCCAGCGCTTTGCCGGAAACTTCGACCACCGTTGCATCCCCAGGCTGTAAGCCGCGCAACTGCTTACCTTCCAGTTGGACTGCGCCCTCATTGCCCGTACCGGTCACAGTTTTCGCGATACTGCGAGCCGGGCCATGGGCAATACCGAACACATCATCGAGTTGCCCGCCACCATAGTCCGGGCCATCACCATCAAGATCGGCGTTTGCATTTGCAGGAAAATATCCGGCGATTTTCGCCCCGCCAATATCGCGCCCGTGCCCATCCAGATCGGCCGCACGGAAGTCCGCCACCAGTGTGCCGCCGGCTTGCACGAAAGCGCGTATCTGCTGCACTTCCTCCACGCTGACGGCTACGGACTGCGGCATGATGAAGACTTTGTATTCTCCGGAGCTCAAATCTCCAGCGGCAATGCGGTCTTTGCCCACAAAGTTGTATTGCAGAGCCACATCCTCCACCAACTTTGTCCAGCTATTGCGCACAGCCACGCACACGCTGTCGCTGTCGCCGCCGCTTTTCAGCATCCACTCCCGCGCATATTTCAGGTTGTCCAGCAGCCAATGCGCCTGAATCGATGCCTGCGAGTAGTGTATGGCGATACCATCGTGCTTGCGTGTGGAGTTGATCATCAGCTTGCCAACGCCTGCACGCAATTCATGGAACGTATCAGAAAATGTTTCGGCCGACGCCGTCAGCTTGCCGGTTCGCATATTGACAAATTCGTTGCCTGCTTCATTGTCGTCCCAGATCAATGCAGCATTGTGGCGATGGAAGAGTCCCCACCAGATGGGCCGAGCCTGTCTCTTCTGGGCGATGCGTTCCTTTTCTGTCAGCGCGTGTCCCGGCACAGTTCCAAAGCCATGCGTCGAAATCATGATGACCGCCGGATTCAAGGAGCGAATCACTTCGACGTTATTGCCGATGTTGTACGGCTCGATCACATCGATCGCCCGCACAACCTGCTCGTAGTTGTACCAGCCGAAGGCAAACGGACATTGGCCGCCTTCGGTCGCGCATAACGCGTACGGATCTTCCGCCTTGCAAATATCCGCCGCCCGCTTCACTCCGTCGGCAAACGTCTCGTCCATAAAATTGCGGAAGTCGCACCACGGGCTGACATTCCAGTGACGGGTCGACGAGATTTCTCCCAGCTCTTTGAAGTAACGATTCAGAAACGCCGCCACCTCGCCCCAGTTCTTAAAGGTTGTCGGCTTATCGGGCGCATCCCAGGAACCCATGCTGCCCCAGCGCGCGTTCGCCCGATCGAGCGGTCCCATATGCTTTCCAAGGGATGCGTCATCGAGTATGGGGACCGAAAGGGACTCCCGGGCCACCGTCAGGATAGGCTCCCATCCATCTCGTGTCGGCGTTGCGTTCCCCCGCGGAACCGGAAAGCCGGTGCCATACGCCTGGTTGAACTGGCCGATGTTTTTATATCGTGCCTTCAGACCGGCTAAAGCAACCGCTTCAAAGGCCCGATCCGTCGTTGTGTAGTCAATCATGTTTCCGGTCTTCATCCATGCCGGCCATGCATCCAGTTTGGTGTCGTCCCAGTGGGTCGGCTCTCCAACACCCCATTGCCTCCCGACGTGCGAAGGCAGCCCATACATTTTGCGAAGATAGTCTGCGAATTTATCCGTGCAGAATTTTGAGTGGCAAAAATCGTTCGGCCGAATCTGATCGCCTTGCCCCAACTCATCCGCGATGTTGTAGAACAGCGGACGATACGGGCTGTGAATGCGGGCGAAGCGCGTAATGTGGTCGCGCAGATATTCCGTCGTCTTCGGATCGTTGACACAAGGATTGCGCACCCACAAATCCAGGTCCTGCCGATTCGTGCTCACCTTGGTCAGCAAAGTCCGCCATTCCGGCTGATTTTTGTGGTAAATCGAAAAGACCTCCCACGCCATCTGCTCCACATAAAACTTGAAATCATTGTCCAGCACTGGGTCGAAATCATCATTGACGTACGCGATGATGGCATCCATTCCGGCCGCGCGCAGTTGGTCGTAAAATCCGTCAGGATAGTGGGCCCAGCTGATGGTATGAAAATCGTTCCACGGCGTATGCTCCGGTGACAGCATAAATTTCGCGGTTGCCACCTGCGGCACTCCATTCACCGTAACCCGAATCCAGTTCACATACGTCAGGCCAGCCTCCATATTGAACGAAAATGGCGCCGTCACCGTTCCCGACGCCACTGACAATGGCTGCTCGCCGCTCACGCGACCAAAGCTGTCGATCCACCGCACCACCACCGGACCCGAGACGGCTCGCAGAAAACGTAAGTGGCCAGTCAACACTCCATCCTGATTTGCCACCTCCCGATCGAGCTTGATTCGCCCCCGCACCATCGCGTCAGGACCGGTGGGAGTGGCTTCGACAGAACCGTTGGTAGACTGTCCCATCGCAATAAGGGCAGGACTCAACATGGCAGAAGCAACAGCGCTGCGGAGAAATCCTCTCCGGCTGGCATCATATTTTTTACGATTCAAGGCGTTTCTCCCTTATTGGCTGGGTCGGTTCTTTTGGCGGAACCGGAGGTGAATGGGAGTGAGGTCGACAGCAGTCAACCTCCAGGCTTCAGTCGTCAATGTTGTCGATCCAGGTTTCGCAATCCATTGTCTCGAATCGTTAGTATTCTACATGGAAGTAGAATACTCTTGAACGGAAGTATACGTAATTGAATTCGCTTCGACGAAAAATCATAGCCTGCAAAATCGTAATCCCGGGGTGCAATCCCGTTCTGGCTCGCAGCGTTCGATGAAGCTTTCGAGTCGGAAGTGGTCGCGCGGTAACGGGGGGACGCATTTGACGGGCCCAGGAGCTTGCTAGCATGCGCGTCTTCAGATTGGCTGTCCTTCTGTTCTGTGCCGGGTGCTTCTCTGCGGGATGCTCCCGAACCGCCTTGGCGCAATCGCCGACGGAGACCATCACGGTCAAGCCGAAAGCATTCGATGGCACGCTGGTCAATCCGGATATTGGTTTCACCACGTTTCAGCGATTCAACGGCGACAGCCTGAACGCCGGTACCAAGTGGACTGAGGGCTTCCCGATCCAGTATCAGCCCTTCCAGTGGACGCTCCAGACCAAAGATTTTCCCATGACCACGATCGCCTATTTTCGAATCTATTGGCGATTTGTTGAACCCCAGCAAGGTGTATACAACTGGGGAATGCTCGACAAAGCTTTGCAAACAGCGCACGCGCGCCACCAAACATTAATGTTGCGCATCGCGCCGTACGGCACCGGGCCGGAAAGCGATGTTCCCGACTGGTACAGAAAAGTCACGGGAGAAGTTCTTCGCAAGGCTCCCGGCGATGGCCGCCATTCGTCCTGGTATCGTCCGTTGCCCAGCAGCCAACCCGATTGGGCTCCGTATGAAGCGCAGTGGATGGTTGACCCGATGAATCCAGCGTATGCACATTTCTTCGGCGATATGATTCGAGCGCTAGGTGCACGATATGACGGCGATCCGGACCTGGATCTCGTCGACATTTCCATTGTCGGCCCCTGGGGAGAAGGAGCCGGCACGCCGATGCTGACCACCCAAGTGATGCATCGCCTGATGGACAGCTATCTTGACTCCTTCCACAAGACTCCGCTGGTCGTTCAGCCCACCGATCCAAAAACGGATGAGTACGCCCTGTCAAAGGCAAATGTCGGATGGCGCGCGGACTGCCTCGGCGATATGGGCGGTTTCAGCAAAACGTGGAACCACATGACCGACTATTATCCAGAGGCAATCATCGAAGACGGCTTGCAGGATGCCTGGAAGAAAGCTCCGGTCACCATGGAAGCTTGCTGGGTGATGCAGACCTGGGAGGATCGCGGCTGGGATGTGCACTACATTATCGATCAAGCCATCAAGTGGCACGTCTCCTCGTTCAACGCCAAATCTTCCGCAGTTCCGAAAGACCTATGGCCAGAAGTGAATCGCTGGCTGAAACACATGGGCTACCGATTCGCGCTGCGCCGGTTTACCTATCCAGCGGTCGTTGGACCCGACAGGAAAATTGCATTTACTTCCTGGTGGGAAAATGATGGAGACGCACCCTGCTATCGAAACTTTCCGCTGGCATTGCGTTTGAGCAACAAGCGAGCCAACGCCGTAATGATGACAGGCGCCGATATCCGCACGTGGATGCCGGGCGATAATTTGTATAACAACTCCGTCTTTATCCCGGCCAATCTGCAGGATGGAGACTATCAAGTTAGCATCGCCATTGTTGACCCTGCGACCCGCAAACCCGCAGTCAAACTGGCGATTCAAGGGATGGATGCTGATGGGTGGTACGAACTGGGCAATGTGGCGGTTCACCAAACATTGGCGACCAACGCGACGGAAGCGAACCGGGCGCCATCGCATCCGTAGAGTGCCATGCGAGAACTACATATTTGAAACGATATCCGCTACAAAAAAGAATTGAACCTACGATCCGGGAGAATTAGGAAATGAATATGAAACGGTGTGTATTTCTGCCTTGCATCGCGCTTGCTTGCTTGCTGTCCTCCGGTCTGGCGCACAGCCAGGCTAAAACCGCCGCGCCAGAAACGGGCAATGCGGTGCGCGGATGGGAAGGCACAATCACCATCCCGACCTATAAGCTGGGCCCCGCCGATCCCAATCCAGCATTCCCCCTGGTCAGCAAGGCTCCCGTCTACCCGTACACGATGCTCGACGATCTGACGGATGATCGCGTCCCGATGACCTATCGCGCGGTCTATCTTGAGAACAAATATTTGAAAATCACCATCCTGCCCGACCTGGGGGGTCACGTTTACTCCGTGTACGACAAGATCGATCATCGCGAAGTTCTCTACCGCGACAACGTCATCAAGTATGGTCTGGTGGGGGCGCGGGGGGCGTGGATTTCTGGCGGCATGGAGTTTAGTTTTCCCTTCGCCCACACCACCGACTCCGTGTCATCGGTGAACTCTGTTCTGCGTCACAATCCAGACGGCAGCGCCACTTCTGTTGTCGGCGCGGTTGATTGGGTCTCCAACATGCATTGGGAAATTTCCATCACCCTGCGCCCGAATACGGCGCGCGTGGAAGAAGGCGTGACGCTCTTCAATTCCACGCCGCAGAATCATCTCTATCTCTTCTGGACCAATTCCGCCGTCAAGGCCACCGACGATCTGCAATATATCTACCCAATGCGCGAAACCATTTATGACGATCCATTTGCGATCGCGCAGAGCTGGCCGGTGTGGAAAGGCGTCGATCAAAGTTGGTATAAGAACGATGCCAGCGCCATGGCTGCGTTTGGTCGCGACGTGCAACGGAACTTCTTCGGCATTTATTACCACGCATCCAACTATGGCGTGGTGCATGTGGCCGATTTCCGCCAGGACCCAGGCAAGAAAATATGGACGTGGGGAGCCGCTCCGGTTGGAAAAATATGGGACCACATCCTGAGCGATAACGACGGCTCGTATAACGAAATTCAGAGTGGACGTTTCTACACCCAGGGCTATCGCGAGTTCATGAATCCGCGCCGCGTCGAGAGTTGGACGGAGTACTGGTACCCGGTTCGCGATTTGGATGGCGGATTCGTCGAAGCAACCCCGCAGTTGGCGATCAACGCTGTCTATCCGGCAGGCAATTCTTCCCAAGGGCAGGTAAAACTGCTCGTCAGTCCGGTAGCCGATGTTTCCGATACGACCCTAGTCGTGAAGCAGGGGTCCAGCGTTCTGCGCGAGTTCCATCACGTCAACTTCGCTCCGTTGCAAACGGAAACCTATGCCATCCCGGTACAGAATGTAGAGGACGCAAAGAAAACTCTCAATGTCGAAATCCTCTCCTCGCAAAACAAAGTGTTGCTGCAGTGGTCTGCGGCCGAACCCATCGATGGAAATCCGAATTTCATCCCGATGGCAGGAAAGCCGATTGCACAGCCGATCCCAATCAATGCGCAAACGCCCATCGAACAGCTCTATCTTCAAGGAGTCTTCCTGGATAAAACAGGAAATCAATTGGAGGCACTCAAGTTCTTCGATCGCGTATTGGCACAGGACTCGGGATATGTTCCAGCGCTGCTGAAAGAGGCGTGGTACAGCTACAACGCCGCAGACTTTAAGAAAGCTGAATCCCTGATCGCACGCGCAGCCGAGCGCGACACTGAAGATCCGTACATCGCCTATACCCACGGCGTCATCGATCGAGCCGACGGGCATCTGTCGCTCGCGAACGATGCGCTGTGGAATGCAATCCACTATGGCGCTGCGATCGCTCCGGGGCCCACCCTGGCGGCCTCCTATGTGGAGTTGGGAGAGATTGCCCTTCGTCAGGGAAAGCCCGCGCAGGCAGTCGATCTCTTGAAGTCTGCCGTGAACTACAACCCTGGCGATGCCTTCGCACTCGCCGATCTTGCCGCGGCCGAACGGTTGAGTGGCAACCAACACGATGCCGCGCAGTACTCGGCCGAAGCCGTGAAGAAAATGCCGGTGCTTCCCTATGGACTGGCGGAACAATGGCTCGACGCGAGCCCATCTGCAGCTTCGTCATCGAATACCGGTTGGACGCGCATCATCAATGCCGATCCGCAAAACTATCTGGCGGTCGCGTCCTGGTATCACAGCATCGGAGCCTGGCAGTCCTCGGATGCAGTTCTTCACCTCGCAGAAGCGAATCCGTCCGCCGCTGAAATTGCGCCCATGATCGACTACTACCTGGCATCGAACGCGCGCCAGTTAGGGCACGAACAGCAAGCGGATGCGTACGCGCAAAAGGCCGCCGCCTCAACCGTCGCCGATATTTTCCCGAATCGTCTGGAAGACGTGGCCGTACTACGCGAAGCCTTGCAGCACAACCCCGCGGACGCGCAAGCGCAGTACTCGCTCGGCAATTTTCTGTTCGCCAAAGATCAATACGACGAAGCGGCAACGTTGTGGGAAAAGGCGCTGGGCGAGGGATTTAAAAATGCGGTGCTGCTGCGCAACCTGGGCGTCTATCAATGGCACGTGAAACATGATTTGTCGAGCGCGGCCAATTATTATTCACAAGCCATCCAGATGACTCCCGATGACTACCGCCTCTACCCCGACCTAGATGAAATCTACACCGAGCAGGGCAATACCTCGGCCCGCACGGCACTATTCCAGAAGGCTCCACCTGCGGTGCTCAATCAAGACACGGTTCGCGCCCGCCGCGCTCTCTTGTTCCTCGACCAGGGGAAATACGATGACGCGATGGCTCTCTTCGCCAACCACCGTTACAAGCCGTGGGAGGGTGGAGTAGCGATGCACAACATATTCGTCTTCACCAATATTGAACAAGGCAAGCGAGCGCTTCAAGACCATCACCCCGCCACTGCCGAGGCTTCCTTCCGCAAGGCGCTTGAGTATCCGGAAAATCTGGGTACGGGCGAGCCCGCCAACCCCGATACCGCGGAGCAGATGTATTGGATCGGCAACGCGCTGGAAGCGCAGGGCAAGACTGCCGAAGCCAAAACCGCGTGGCAAAAGTCCGCCGACCACGGCAAGGGAAGAACGAATGTTTCCGCTGTTTATTCGGCGCTCGCATATCAGAAGCTAGGGCAGGACGAACAAGCGCAACGTCTGTGGCAAGGTGCAATCCGATCTGCGGCGCAACCGAAACCCACCGCCGAAGATTATTTCGCAGCCGGTACCGCCGAGCAATACAGCCACCACCCAGACCAGGCGCGCAAGTATTTTCAGCAAGCGCTCGATCTCGATCCATTGTTCTGGCAGGCACGCATCGCTTTGAAGAACCTTGGAAGTTAGTCCGGACAGAAAACAAACGTCCCATCCAACGATATCGATGGATGGGACGTGTTGGCACTTCAACAACGCGAACTACGTGGTTGCCGACTACACCAGCGTCAGCCCGATATTCAAATTTCGCAGCGCTTCGGCAGTCTCTTCTCGGAGATTGGTATCTGTAATGACGTGGTGAATTGCGGTCGCCGGTACGATACGGGACAAGCTTCTGCGATCGAATTTCGTCGAATCGCATACCGCTACTACTTTGGCTGCAGCCCCGACCATGGCCCGGTTGACCCGCGATTCCAATAGGTTCGGCGTGGTCAAGCCGATATCCAGATCGAACCCATCGACACCCAAGAACAAAATATCCGCGTGCATCTCGGCCAGCATGTCTTCCGCCAGCGGACCCACCAGGGAAAAGGAATTCTTGCGAACGATTCCGCCGGTGAGAATCACATCAAAATGTGTTCCGGTCAACTCCGCTGCAATGTTGACCGCGTTGGTGATGATGGTCAACTGAGAGAACTTTTTCATTGCCAGCGCTACCGCCGTGGTCGTCGTGCCGGAGTCAAGCATGACGCATTGACCTTCCTGCACCATCTCCACCGCGGCCGCAGCAATGCGAACCTTCTCGCTGTGGTGGCGTTTCTCCTTTTCCTGCAGGGTCGGATCGAATAGCGCGCCGGGCTGGGCCGGCAACGCGCCTCCATGGCTGCGATGCAGCAAACCCCTGCCCTGCAAGTGATCAAGGTCTTTACGAATCGTTATCTGCGAAATACCAAGGGCTTTCGAAAGATCGCGAACGCGCACGCGACCCTCACTCTGTGCAATCGCCAGAATATGTTGTCTGCGCTCCTCAATCAACATCGGATCGCCGTCCGTACTCGCTCCTGAATCGCTCGACACTGACTTTGCGTTGTGGCCACTGTTCGGCGAATTATTCATTATTTTGGCCTCGGGTAGGAACTGGCTACAAGTCTTACTATAGTTATCTTTGCACACTCATTATTCACAAAATCCTTGATAAGGCAACCGCTTATCTTGCCTCGATCCGTTTCCGCGGCAACTGAACCGAGACATCTTCTTCGCGTTTTACAGGCGAGCACCTTCATGACACCCCTGGTTTTTTCCTTTATGATTAGCTTTCGCAACTGGCAACGCTGACACAATCGCAACCTTTCGAAATCTCTGTGCGCGCGCTCAGATCCGTGTTCACGAGCGGGTTCCAAACTCCCGTTTCGAAGCTTGTTCCATCTCCACAAAAGGATAGATATCTCTGGTGAACCCGATTTGAGAGGACTGCGATGAGTGATCCAGCGCCACAGGCTGGCGTGAACGTTCCTTCCACGACCGGACATATCCGGCGGGTTCTGACACGCGGGGACCTGATCCTGTTTGGGCTCGTTATTCTCAGCCCAACCGCCGTCTATCCGGTCTACGGAATTATCCAGTCCGTTTCCCATGGGCAGGCTGCGCTCAGTTATATCGTTGCGATGGTCGCCATGCTGTTCACCGCCGCCAGCTACGGAAGAATGGCGACGGTGTATCCATCCGCTGGATCCACATACACCTATGTCCAGCAATCGTTCACGCCCACCGTCGGGTTCGTGGCCGGCTGGGCAATGATCCTGGATTATTTTCTGATTCCGCTGGAGAGCGTGATCTATGCCGCGCTGACGGCGCAGCGATTTGTGCCTGCGATTCCCTACTTCGTCTGGGTTCTCATCTTCACCGCTGGCATCACCGCGATCAACGTCAAAGGCATTCGCATTCTGGCGCGCGCCAACACCGTGATGATGGCCGCCATGACTATGTGCGCGGTGCTCTTTATCTTCCTCGCTATCCATTATGTTGACTTGCATTATGGCAAAGCCAGTTTGATCTCCCCGGTCGGCATTTTCCCCACCGGTCACTTCTCCGTGCGGCCTATGATGCTGGGAGCATCGATCGCTGCCCTTTCTTACATCGGGTTCGACGCCATCTCCACCCTGGCGGAAGACACATTGAACCCGGAAAGAGACATCGGCTTTTCCACCGTTCTCGTCTGCATCCTTCAAACGTTGATCTGCGTCGTGACAGTATACTTTGCCGCGCTCGCCTGGAATAACTATGGCGCATTCCCCCACGTCGCCACGGCGATTCTCGATATCGGGCACCGCATCGGTGGACAGGTGATGTTTCTGATCCTCACATTCGTACTGCTGGTGGCGGGCGTGTCCAGCGCGCTTACCGGTCAGGCAGGAGCGTCTCGTTTGCTCTATGCCATGGGTCGCGACGGAGTATTTTCCCGCACCGTATTCGGCTACGTTTCGCCCAAGTATGGAACTCCCACGCGCGCCATCTACGTCACCTCAGCCGCTTCATTGGCGGGCGCGCTGTACATGAATTTTCAGACCGCAGTCGAGTTGCTGAATTTCGGCGCCTTCGTCGGATTCATTCTCGTCAATCTTTCCGTAATTCAACATTTTTATATCGTCCAGAAGCAACGCAGCTCCAACACCATTTTCAAAAACTTGATTTCTCCGTTGGCCGGCGCTTGCTTCTGTATTTATATCTGGCTCAGCTTGAGCACGCATGCCAAGGTCGTCGGGTTTATCTGGTTGGCGATCGGGATTGCGTACCTCGCCATTCTTACGCGGGGCTTTAAGAATAAACTTAGTCAGTGGAGTGGAGACGCCTTCAAATGAATCTACCTGCAGTTGAAAACCAACTCGCCAACTACGTCGAGCAACATGCGGACCGCCTGGTCAAGATTCTGCAGGACATCGTTCGCATTCCATCTGAAAATACTCCGCCGATCGGCAGCGAGGGCGAGTGCCAGGAATATATTGCCCGCTTCTTATCGAACCTCGATTGCGATCCTGTTGCCTATTCTTTCGATGACGTGCCCGGCCTGAAGCAACACCCCCTCTTCATCGCGGGACGCGACTATACAAATCGGCCCAACATTGCCGCGCGTCGCAAAGGCACAGGGAAGGGCCGGTCGCTGCTGCTGTCGGGCCATATCGATACGGTTCCGGTCGGCACGTTGCCGTGGACAAAGGATCCTTTCGGCGGCGCAGTGGAAGGAAATTTTCTGTATGGCCGCGGCTCCAACGATATGAAAGGTGGAGTGGCAACCAACCTCTTCATCATGGAGTGTCTGCACAAATTGAATCTTCCTCTGTCGGGAGATGTTCTTTTCGAGACAGTGATCGATGAGGAGTTCGGCGGCGTCAACGGAACCCTGGCCGGTCGCGTCAAAGGATTCAATGCGGATGCTGCAATCATTTCGGAGCCATCGTTCCTGCGCATCTGCCCGGCACAGCGCGGCGGCCGTATCGCCCACGTCACCTTGCAAGCCTCCGGAGGAGTCCTGAATGAGGGCGCACCAACGCCTGGCGTGGTCGAGCAATTGACCTACTTGCTCGCGAAGATTAAAGACTTCGCCAATCAGCGTCGGGCCAACGCGAAGCCGCACCCCCTCTACTCCGATACCGCCGATCCAGTTCCGGTAATCGTGACGAAAATTATTACCGCGCCCTGGGGAACCAAAGAACCGGTCACGGTGCCAGAAGAATGCAAGTTGGAAATTTATTGGCAGGCAATGCCGGGCGAACAACAGACAGATATCGACCGCGAGTTTCTTGCGTGGATCGATTCGCTCGCAACCGGCTCCGGCACTCCCTTTGCCAAGCCGCCACAGGTCGTCTTCACTCCGCGATGGCTGCCCGGGTCCGCTATCTCTGCCAATGAAGCACTGGTCACCGAGTTATCGGACTGCGCCACACGCGTCACGGGCAAGGCGCCGGTCATCGCCGGAATTGAAGGGCCATGCGACATGTACGTCTTTCACACCGTCTCTCACACGCCTGCGGTTCTGTGGGGCGCGCGAGGCGGTAACACCCACGCCGCCGATGAATATGTCGAGATTGATTCACTGGTCGAAGCGGCGAAAGTGCTGCTGGTCTTCGTCCACGAGTGGTGTTCTACCCAGTGACGCATTGCACTCCGAAACGCATGCTCGCTCGCATCGCCTCAAGAAATTTTTGTCTCTTTTGGTTCGCTTCTGTTACGATAACCAGCATGCGTGGCATCTCCGGATCTCCGGTGCAAGCGTTTCAGCAAAATTTGCTGAATGAGACGGCCGCGTCCAGCATTTCTTCCGGCATTATTATTCCCTCCATTATTCGGTCCATTATTAGGATCCACATGGGTGCGGGCATGTAGGCTGGAAAAGAATCAAGCAACTACAAGCCACCACCCAAAGCGGGTTGGTGGCTTTTTCGTTTTTTGGGCCAAATCTCTTGGCTCAAACCGCGGGTGGCATACCACCAGGAGGATCGTCGATGGAACGGATGTTCTTGATCACAGCTTCAAATCGGGTACGGGTCGAATCCAGAATTCTGCAGGTGCTGGAGCATCACATGGTGCCGGTGCAATCATTCTCCTCCATGCGTATCGGAGACGAAGCCCGCGTGACCTTCATGGCAGCGATCGACGACGACGGCGCGCGGCGAACCTGCGACATGCTGCGCCGCTTGCAGGATGTGCATTCCATCGACTGCTTCGCCTACCAGGACGGCTTCTGTCGTACTCTCGCCATGTTCCGCATTTTGTGCGACCAGGAATCGCGCCTGCCGTTGCTTCAAGTCATCTCTTCGATGGGCGCTCAGGTAGTGGCAGTGCGCCCGGATTGGGTCGTATTTCAGATCATCGGCAGTTCGCAGGATATTGAAGGACTCCGCGCTAGCCTGCTTCCCTATGGAGATCGG
>JAJYSL010000182.1:1050-8738 GCA_021793595.1 Acidobacteriota bacterium | reverse complement strand
GCTTTGCTGCAGAGTACGATCTCAAACTCTGTAGAGAATGGGTGGTCGATCTGAAGGGGTCTGCCGACCCCAACTCCAACTTCGAGGAGGGCAGGTCTTTAACCCATGCGATGCTAGAGCGCAAACCAGGTTTCACCGCGTTGATGGCTTTCGATGACCTCACCGCTTTCGGTGCAGCACGAGCTCTGCGGGAGGCTGGTCGACGCGTCCCGGAAGATTGCTCGTTGCTCGGTTTCGACGATGTTCCCTATGCCGCGCTCTCCAGCCCAGGTCTTTCTACCGTTCGACAGTCTATGGAACGCATGGGCACGATTGCCGTCGAGAGGATTCTGAAAGTAATTCAGGACGGAGAAAATACGGGGCAGCCAAAGGGCCTGGTCGAGCTGATGCCCCCCGAACTTGTACCGCGTGAATCTACCATGCGTGTATCCACCAAGCGAGCGCTCTCCGCCAAGTGAGTACCGCTACAAAGCGCGATACGACGCTGCAACAGATGTGATGAGCGTGACTGCCAAACGTATTCCTCGAAATAGGATCGCTCCCATAGTCCCATCGAGTTTGTATCCAAAAGCGAACAAGATGTCCGAGAGATTCGCATTGGTCGATCTGGGAATAAAGGACGAAACAGTGTACTTCGCCCGCCAAACAATAAGAAAACCAAAAAAACTTGACAATGCCTCGTAGAGATAGTATCAACAATGATCATAGTGAAACGATTGAATAAATGAATCTTTAACGGAGACCTGCATTTTTATGTCAAGAGGCGACACTGTGATCCCGAAGCTCTGCATTGCAAGAAATAGAAGGTTCTGACATGCCTGTAGCGGGCGTGGTGTAGACACGTCTGAAAATTCAAACGATTGAATACGCAACTTTCTCAACCAGGATGTGCTTTTTGTCTCCAGGAGGTGACGCCGTGATCCCGAAGCTCTGCTTTCTCTATGAATATTGCCTGCGTAGGATCGGAACCGCTTGTATCGCATACATGGCGTTGAGTTTTGTCCTGCTCATCGGGAACACTCCCCTGCGCGCTCAGGTCTTATACGGCATCAACGGTACGGTGATCGATGCGAATGGAGCTGCCATTCAAGAGGCGAAGATAACAGCTACGAATCTAGCGACTGGTGTCGTATCGAACGCCGTGACCTCCAAGGCTGGGGCCTACGAAATCATCCTGTCGAATCCTGGACATTACTCCGTCGCAGTGTCGGCGAAAGGGTTCAAGACATTCATTCAAGCCAACGTCACGGTCAATGTCGGTCAGTTCTCTGCGGTTCCTACGACCCTGGTTCCAGGAGCGGTCAGCGAGACGATACAAGTGTCGGGGGGAGCAATCTCTTTGAACACTGTGGATCCGACAATCAGCACCACGATTCCAGATGCACTGGTGGAGTCGGCTCCGGTTGAAGTAAGCGGCCAGCCTAGGCAAATCGACTCTTTTGTCTTACAGGGGCCTGGTAGCGGCCAACCGAATAATGTAAGAGCGGAAGGGCACAATGGCGCGTTCAATATCAATGGCGGAATCACGGAAGAAAGCGGCAACTACTTCAATGGCATTCCAGTATCGGACACAAATCTTTCAACAGGTTCCCCTATTTTTCCGCCCTATGAATTGATAAGCCAGTTCGCCATCACCAGTTCGACATTTTCCGCGCAATATGGGTTGGCGCAAGGCGTTATCACCTATAAGACAAAATCTGGCACCAACGAGTTGCATGGCGACGCATTCGACATCCTCCGCAATTCGTTCTTTGATTCTGCCGGGTTTTTCCCCTCCAATTTTAACGCCAAGGGAAAACCGATACCGCCTATCAACCACCAAAACGACTGGGGTTTCACCGTGGGCGGCCCGGTTGTGTTCCCCAAATTCTATAACGGAAAGAATCGAACATTTTTTCTGTTCTCATTGGACTGGTATGGCCAGAACCAAGGTCAGACTGCATTTACCACCGTGCCGACCGTCGCCGAAAAAAACGGAGACTTCAGTGCGTTTAAGGATTCTTCCGGCAAGGTGATCCCCATCTACGATCCAGAGACAGGGCTGCAATTTCCGGGCAATATCATTCCGAAATCGCGTTTCAGCGCAATCTCAGCCTCCGTTTTGCCGCTGATTCCAGATCCAAATCGAACCGGAGACGTGTTCGGCCAACAGAACAACGAGTTGCCATTCATTAAGTCGATCAAGGATTTCACCCACTCGTTTGGATTTACCCTTGACCACAGCCTGACCAAGTCGCAGAGCCTGCATTTTACTTATTGGTATGGAAGCAATGGTGGGAACAGCGCCGGCGCCAACTTTGGGCCGGCGAACAACCCGCTCAGCGGCGGTAACAGCAACGGCACCATAGGGGCAGGATATCTCCTCAACTACGTCAACGCCGTAAATGCACACCTGGTGGTGACCGCAGGCATAGCCAAGATAGACCAGGACCTTTTCAGCAAACCATTAGTGTCTGACACATCCTTCGCCGGCATGGTCAATCCCGTTGCGTTTCCAGGTCTCCAGTTCCAGGGAGGCCAAAATCCTCCAAACGGCTGGGGCTATGTCTCAACGGGCAACAACGCTCGCCAGATAGACATCTCGTTCGTCAATAACTGGCTCTGGACCCGGGGGCGGCACAGCATTAACATTGGCTGGGAACTTCGCCGCACCCTCCAGGACACGCTGGATTGCTCGACATGCGGATCCAGGACTCAGTTCAGCAACAAAGAGACGTCCACCCCGAATACCGGGCCAGGTTTTGGTTCCAACGGCAGCGCCTTTGCCAGCTTCCTGTTGGGAGACGTGGACAATACCTTACGAGAATTTGCGCAGTATGTGAAGCTCCGCGATCTTGCCGTCTCGCCCTATATTCAGGACGATATTCAGGTGAATAACCGATTGACGGTGAATGCCGGCATCCGCTGGGACGTCCTGGTTCCCGTCAATGCGGTCAATGACAACCTTACCTTTGCCGACTTCCAAATGCCGAATATCGTCGCAGGGGGCCTGCTTGGCGCCACTACAAAAATGGGCACTTGCGCGTTTTGCATCGACGCGCACCGCGCCAACATACATTGGGGCAATTTTGGCCCCAGGCTTGGATTCTCCTACATGGTGAATAACAAGACGGTGGTGCAGGCCGGTTTTTACAGGACCACCCTGACGGGAGGATCGTATTCTTTTAGCGCCAGCAGGGTTGCTCAGCAGTATGCCAGTCTTCTCGCCGGCGCCTACGGCGTCGGATCGACCGGAACCAATGCTCCAGGTTACGGCTATTGGGACGGGCATCCCATTCCCTCGCCGCCGGCAACACTCTTTAACCCAGCGGTTGGAAACGCCCAGTTGGTTCGCCAAATGGACCCAAAAACGTCTGGGATTGCGCCTTATACGATGCAATGGAGCTTCGGCATACAGAGGCAGCTCCCCTGGAATATGATGGGGATGATCGCCTATGTGGGCAACCGCGGCATTCATCTTCCCTCCTCGTTGAACCAACCCAACCAGCTTCCTATCGCCGACCTTGCCTATGGGCCTCTTTTGGGTGATCTTGTTACGTCGCCCGCCGCGATAGCAGCCGGAATTAAAATTCCGTATCCGGATTTTGTCAAAGAGTTCGGAAACGCTGCAAACGTTGAACAGGCTCTACTTCCCTTTCCGCAATTTGCAGGCACGGATAATCACTTCGATCAATCCGGAGTCAGTGAATACAACGCAATCCAAATGACTTTGAATAAAGACTTTACAAACAATTTCAGCTTTCTCTCGAACCTGACCGTGGGACGGAACCAGTCGAATGTGGACTATGGGGTTACACTCCAGCAAAACAATCCGATCAATACCCTTGACCAGAAACTTGAATGGTCGGCGTCCACGTTGAATCAGAAGTATGCGTTTAAGTTCATGGGAACCTATAAGCTCCCATTTGGACCGGGACAGAGATTTCTCAACTCCAATCGACTCGTCTCTCGGATATTTGGGGGCTGGCAGGTGGCGGGGATCATGGATTACTTTGCCGGGAACCCCGTCGGACCAACCCAAGACAATGTTGTCCTGATGGCCACCAACACCAACGGCGATGGTGAAAACAGACCGAATGTCGTGCCGGGCGTCCCAAGAAAGACCTTCAGCTATAACCTCACCAAGAAATATTTTGAACGGAAACTGGCGACACAGCCGGTTCAATTCACCACGAATGCTTTTACTAAATCGCCACATTATGGCCTCGGCGATGCAGCGCGCAACTATTCGAGCATAACCTCTCCGCCCTTGGATGTGGAAAACTTCGACGCCATAAAATCCTTTCCACTCACCCATAGCATTCTGGCGATTGTGCGCGTGGATTATTTCAACGCCTTCAATCGAACCCAGCTGCAGATCCCGGACGGAGACATCGACGACAGCACATTCGGCATGGTCACAAGCCAAAGCTCACAGATCACCAACCGGCAAGGGCAGTTGACCTTACGCCTACAGTTCTGACCTTTGCATCCGAGACCATTCGGCCTCCCGGCCGGGTGGTCTCGGGTTGGCATAACGATACCAGCGGATGGGAAAGTCCCGCTGTACATCCTTGCCCCCGAAAGACAGATCTGCCATCGCTGCGTCGTAGCGGTTCGTCTCTTGAATCTCGGCAAGGTTTTCCGTCAGCGTGTTGGTGTGGATGATACTTGGGTGAATCGATGCCGAAAAGGAGATTTCCGATCAAGAACCCGGCTAAGCTTCTTTCTAATTTAGAGACAATCGCCAAAGGCCTCTTAATGATGTTTATTGTCCTGATGGGGCATCGTGCGATTGCGCAGCAGAATGCAAGTACGTCGGTGCCGCCACTGGACGTGACCGCGATTGCCAGCCTGCGTGTCGGCGCGTTCCCACAGGAAGTTAGCAAGACGTACACGGTCCAGGCCGGCGTACCGTCGAACGACATTCGCGCGGTCGCGGTCACGGCATCGGGTGACATTTACGCGGGCACGGCGCTTGGTCTAGCCCGCTTTTCGGCCGGCCATTGGACGACCGTGGCAGCGGCAGGCGAGGCCGTCGATCAGGTCGCCGCATCGGACGACGACATCTGGTTTACTTCTGCTGGAAAATTGGTTCACCTGCATGGGGCTTCCTTCTCTCTACCGCCGGTGAAGGTAAATCAAATAACGGCCGGCAAAGAACAGTTTTTGGCCACGGACGGAGGTCTATACCTTCTGCGGAGAAAAAGGCTTGTCCTCGACTCGGGTTTGGCGCGGTTGTTGGGAAGCCAGCCAGACGTCCGGCAGGTTGCCGTTGCCGTGGACGGCCGCATCGCCGTCGCCGCTCTGGCCGGGCTGTTTCTGAAGCCTGCGGGAGGCGCTTGGCGCGCGGTTTATCCGCGCAATGCCACCCGCAGTTGGGCTCCGTATGATGTGCGCGGCGTTGTGTTTGACTCGAAGGATCGCCTCTGGTTTGCCAGCCCTCAGGGTGCCGGGTGCGAGGGGAGCGATTGGCAACTCTATACCGGGGCGGACGGCCTGCCTTACAACGATTTCACCACGCTGGCGGCGGGTGAGAACGGCACGGTCTGGTTCGGCACCAGGATGGGAGCCATCCGCTACGACGGTAAAAATTGGGAATACCGCGAAGGAAGGAGTTGGCTGCCCGACGACGATGTGCGTTCCATCGCGGTAAATGCCAATGGCGACGGGTGGTTCGCCACCGCGGCCGGTGTCGGCCTTATCCAGCGCCAGCCGGAAACCCTCGCGGCTAAGGCCAAGCGCTTTGAAGATGAGATCGACAAGCGCGACCGCCGCACACCCTACGGTTACATCACCTCCGCTAATCTGAAGCGCCCAGGCGACACCGGCAAGTGGACGCTCGGCGATGATGACAATGACGGCCTATGGACCGCCATGTATGGCGCCGGCGAGTGTTTTGATTACGCGGCCACTAAGAATCCGCTGGCCAAGCAACGCGCCACGGCGGCGTTTGAGGCCCTGCGCTTTCTCCGCCTCGTCACCCAGGGGGGACCGCATCCAGCGCCTCCGGGTTTTGTTGCCCGCTCCATTCTGCCCACCAGCGGTCCTGACCCCAACCTTCGCGACAGCCCAGCGCGGGATGAACGCAACCGCGCCACCAACGACACCTTATGGAAGGTGATCGTGCCTCGCTGGCCAGTTTCCGCCGACGGGAAGTGGTACTGGAAAAGCGACGTCAGTTCGGACGAACTGGATGGCCACTTCTTTTTCTATGCCCTCTACTACGACCTGGTCGCGACCACGCCACAGGAACGCAGCCAAGTGCGCGAACAAGTGGCCGCAATTGCCGATCACTTGCTAGCGCACGACTTTCAGATGGTTGACCATGACGGCAAGCCCACCCGCTGGGGCGTCTTCAACCCGCAGAATCTCAACCACAATTTCGATCGGTATGAGGACCGAGGCATCAACTCTCTGAGTATCCTGACGTACATGGAGGTGGCGGCGCACATCACCGGCGATCCTCGATATGCAGCCGCCGCGCGCTACCTAATTCAGAAGCATGCGTACGCCGCGAATATCCTGATTCCCAAGTCGGACACGGGTCCCGGCTCCGGCAACGAATCGGATAACGAGATGATTTACATGAATTACTACAATCTCATCCGTTACGAGAAGGACCCGGTCCTGCGGGAGACTTACGCCATGGCGTTGTACAAGCAGTGGCAGTGGCAGCAGCAGGAGCTGAACCCCTTGTTCGATTTTATCTATGCCGCCAGTTGCAACGGGCAGATTGCGGAAGACGCTTTCGGCAAGCAAAACCTTTCGCCCCAAGGTCGGGAATGGCTGAAGGAGTCGGTGGACTCGCTTGAGCGTTTTCCCCTTGACCGCATCGACTGGCGCTTCACCAACAGCCATCGAATTGACATCATCCGGCTTCCTGCTTACGTCGACGAAAATCGCAACGGTGTCGGAGGCAGCGGCTACAGGGTGAACGGCAAAGTCCTGCCGATGGATGAACGTTGGGTCAAATACTGGAACACCGATCCCTGGCAACTCGATGAAGGCGGTAACGGCAAGACGCTCGCGAATAGCGAGGCCTTTCTGCTGCCCTATTACATGGGCCTATATCTCAACTACATCCAGTAATGAATGGTGGCACCGGCTTGCGAGCGGATTCACGATCTCTTCCGGCTTATAGATCTTCCTCGCCATTTCCACGGCTCCACTTGTCCAGTTTCTGTCTCCGATCTGCCGGTGAAAAATTCACCCGATGTTCCACTGGTATGTCGAGTGATTTGGATCATAGACTGAACGCTTCTCAGAGGGTATTCGTCAGTGCAAGGCGTTTGTTTCGTTCGCAGACAGTGCCTCTTGCAGACAGGTGTTTGACTTGGAATCTCAGATCAGGCTCGGTCGATTTTTCGGAATCAAAGTAGGGCTGCACTACAGCTGGTTTTTGATTGCACTGCTCATCGTGATGTCGTTCGCGGCCCATTTCCACACCAGCTACCCCCAATGGAGTGACTTTCGAATTGCGTTGTGGGCCCTCTCGACGAGCGTGTTGTTCTTTGCATCCCTTCTCCTCCATGAACTCGCGCATTCCATCGTCGCACGCGCTCATGGTTTACCGGTGCGTGAAATCACTCTCTTTGCTCTGGGCGGCGTCTCGCAGATCGAGAAAGAATCCCCCAGTGCCGCCACTGAGTTTTGGATCGCGATTGCGGGCCCACTGACTAGCATCATCCTCGGGGCAACTTGCATGC
>JAJYSL010000182.1:0-1040 GCA_021793595.1 Acidobacteriota bacterium | reverse complement strand
GGCTTTCTTTAATTTGCTTCCGGGTTACCCAATGGATGGGGGGCGGGTTCTGCGTGCCTTCATCTGGTGGAGAACTGGAGATCTGGAACACTCGACAAGCGCCGCGGCAACCGCCGGACAAATGGTCGGAATCTTTTTTATTGCCGTCGGGTTTCTCACTTTTCTGAGGGGCGGCGGCCTCAATAGTCTCTGGATTGCATTTATCGGATGGTTCCTGTTGCAGGCTGCCAGAGATAGTTACATTGCGACTTCGCTTAGAAAAATACTTGGGAGGGCTCGGGTCGATGACGTTATGACGCATGACTGCCCCACCGTTGACGGACACATCAGCATTCGAGAGTTCGTGGAAAATAAACTTCTACGGACCGGTCGCCGATGCTTCATTGTTCTTGATAACGCAACTGTTACCGGACTAATCACTCCCCACGAGATCAAGCATATTGATCGCGCGGTGTGGGCTACGACGGCGTTGTCTGCGGTGATGCGACCGCTGAAGAGTGTCCGCTCTGTAACTCCAGATACGTCTCTAATCAGCGCTCTGGAGGAAATGGCTCGCGATGATCTAAATCAGCTTCCCGTCATCCTGGATGGTCGCCTGGCAGGAGTGTTATCTCGATCGGACGTTGTTGCATATCTGCAAACACGCGAGGAATTACAAAATCCGACGCGACGTTCCCGCGCCGCCTAAACCACGAGCGCCTTACCTCCGCGAACTTAGCAACGGCATCATCGCCGCAGCCGGCATCGTTCAAAGTTGTTCAGATTCGACGACGGAGGTTTCTGTCGGGTGTTTCAATAGCAAATCCAGCCTGTACCCGGCTCGTTTCGCGGCCTGCATTGCTGCCTCCAATCTCTGAGTCATATCGAGAATTGCGAATTTCGTTTCGGCGTGCTTTTTGTGCCCGCCCTTTGTCGCAAGATCGAGAAGTCGAGGCAACGAATTCCACCGCAGAAGCTCTTCATAGGCCTCTTGATTGAAGTACTGATAACCGTCTGCCTCATGCAAGCAGGTCAGCCAGATTACATCTGGATCAGTCCAG
>JAJYSL010000181.1 GCA_021793595.1 Acidobacteriota bacterium | reverse complement strand
CGACGCATGGCACGGCTGAAGCCATTCCTTTTTCCACTTCTGTTGTTCAGTTCTACCTGTGTCTCCTCTCCGTTTCTCGCCGCACAAACGCCGATTCCTGCCGGCGAGACCATTGTGATGATTCGGCACGGAGAGAAACCGCCCGCGGGTCTCGGTCAGTTAACCTGCCGGGGTTTGAACCGGGCACTCGCCCTGGCGCCTCTATTGATCGCCCGCTACGGCAAGCCAGACGCAATCTACGCGCCCGATCCCGCTGTCGAAATTCAGGAAGGGAATTTCGGGCCGCATTACTCCTATGTGCGCCCGCTGGCAACCATTGAGCCCACCGCTATTCGCCTGGGCATGCCGGTGAACACGCAGATTGGGTATGACCAGATTGCAGAATTGCAGCAGGCGCTGCTGCAGCCTGCCTACGCCCATTCGCTGATCTTTGTTGCATGGGAGCACGATAATCTGTATCGCTTTGCCCATCAGATGTTGCAGGCCTATGGTGACGGCGCATCGCAACTGCCGCCGTGGCCGGGCTGGGATTACGGCACGATCTATGTTTTTCATATCACGCGATCGGAAAACGACGGCAAACTGCATGTAACGCTCACCATTCAACAGGAAAATCTCGGCGGCAAGCTGACGAATACTTGTCCCGGTCCGGAATAGGCCAATCCCGCGGTTACGCTACCGACATCGGACTGCCGGGTTATCCGGGCGCTGCACCCTACAAAAATCCAGACGACAAGGATTCCGACTCCGCGGTAAGCCTTGGCTTCACCTTCGGAACCGTACACTTCGTGGTGAAAGCCGCCAGTTACATTACCCACGGTTCCCCAGCGCAGGTCCTGGACGTTTATCGCAAGCCGCTGTCGCATTATGGCCAGGTTCCGGAATGCGATCATGGTCATCCGGTTGACTCGCTGACGATGACGCGCACCGGCCTTACCTGCAACGACGACGACAGCATCCACTTCGGTTCAAAAGACGATTTCTCCGTTGGTCACGAACTGCGTGCCGGGCAGCCCACCCGCTATCGCCTCGTGGGGATTGATGAATCGCGCTCTGGTTCCACGCGCTTCGGCATCGCCTACATTGAATTGCCCAAAGATAGCGGCGAAAAGAACCAGACCAACTAACTCCGTTGGCCTATGATGGAGAGGATTCCGTATGAGGCGACGATGCGCCCATGCAAGCGAAATAGAGTTGTCCTTCGGATCGGCCGATTTTCGAGGGCCGCCACGTTAGCACGCGCGGAAATCAACTCATGATCCGGCGCTGGCTCAGTTGGCTGTTTCGATACTTTCCCGTCCTCGTCGGTATTGTTTTGCTGTTGTACATCGCCGATTGGGCGGTATTTGAAGTTCGTGTGGCGCACGGCACCGCCTACAGCACCGTGCAAGTCGACCAGTTTCTGGCTACCGCCCTCAAAGGGCAGAAGACGGAATACGACTTAATGGGAACGACACAGGAAACTTGCAGCCACTCGATTTTTCCACAGGAGTGGAATCCTCCCTGTTGGTGGCTCAAGCGACATACCTCTAAGTGGGAATAG
This sequence comes from Acidobacteriota bacterium, assembly GCA_021793595.1. Next base: position 7,250 of record JAJYSL010000181.1, on the reverse strand, counting down.
CTCCGCAATTGTTTTCTTCAGGTTAAGAGCCTGCCGTCACATCCAGTGGGAATCAAGGCACAACTCCATCCTGCGGCGGGCGTCTAACTAGATATCGTCCCAACTGCGGACGTGCCGCTATGCATTTTCCGAAACTTGAACGCCGTCCTGAACTGGATGCTCTGCGTGGGCTATTCCTGGTATGGATGACGCTGACGCACCTTCCTACGCGGTTTAGCGACCTCGTCGATCAGCCCATCGGATATGTCACCTCCGCGGAAGGGTTCGTGTTCCTTTCCGCGCTGCTGGTGGGGCGGCTTTATGTCCGCGAGTTGCTGCGGGATGAACCCGGCGTTCGACGCAAGCTTTGGAAGCGCTCGCTGAAAATCTACGGCTATCACCTGCTTCTGTTGAGTCTTGCCTTTACCGTGGCCGCGGCGGTCGCAGTCCACACTCACAAAGCGGCGTTGACGAATCTTCTCGACTTTTACCTGGCGCATCCCGGCGTGGCCATTGTCGGCTCTGTCTTGCTGATTTATTGCCCGCCGCTGCTCGATATTCTGCCGATGTACGTCACCTTTCTTTTCTTCACGCCGTTGCTGCTTTCGGCGTCATGGCGCTATGGGTGGAAGAAGATACTGGCGGTCAGCAGCCTGGTGTGGCTGCTGGCTCAATTTGGACTGCGAGACCTGGCGCACAACGCCATCGTCAGTGTGACGCACCTGCGAATTCCGCTGGAAGAGACGGGTGCCTTCAACCTGTTTGCCTGGCAGGCTGTATGGATTGGCGGACTATGGCTGGGTGCGAAATCGGCCGTCGGAGTGGTTCCTCTGCGCAAAATCCCCAGTTGGGGCGCGGTTATGGCCGCTGCTGTCTGCTTATTCTTTGTTGGCGTGCGTCATAGCTGGCTGGGGCCGCACCTGACACAACAGGCGCTCGGCATGTGGCTGGACAAGTGGCAGATTGGCCCGCTCCGCGTGCTCAACCTGCTGGCCTTCATGGTCGTTTTTTACTGGCTGCGGAAATATGTGCTGCGAGCGGTTGCAATCGAGCCATTTCTGACCCTGGGTAAAGCCTCATTGCACGTGTATTGCGCGCACCTGTTCTTTGTATTTGCGGGGCTGGCACTGCTTTACGGCGAGGTGGAACAGCTCCATGGCATGATCGCGGTTTTGCTGGTTGCGGTCACCTTCGCCGTGCTCATCCTGGTGGCAATGAACGAAGCCAAAAAGCGATGTCGCAACCGTGAAGCGAAATTGCGGCAACAAATTGATGCAGGCTCCATTCCCGCTGGCGAGGCCGCCTAACCCTCTTTCTTTTTCTGCTGCGCTGCCCGCCGTTGCTTCACCCAGCCCGGCTTCACTGCCTGCCGGGAGCGGCCAAGAGCTAGCGCGCCAGCAGGTACGGGCTCTGTGATGCAGGAGGCGGCCGCAACATAGCTATCGTCTTCCAGCGATACTGGCGCGACCAGTGTGGCATTGCTGCCCACAAATACGCGATCTCCAATTTGCGTCGGGTGCTTATTGACGCCATCGTAATTGCACGTGATGACACCGGCGCCGATATTACAGCCGGATCCGACAGAGACATCCCCGAGATAGGTCAGATGATTCGCCTTCGACTTCTCTCCTACCCGCGCATTCTTTGTCTCGACAAAGTTGCCGACATGGGCTTCGCGACCAATCTGGCTGCCGGGACGCAGATGCGCGAATGGGCCGACGAAGGCACCGTTGTCGATGGTCGCCCCATCCACCACACAACTGTTGCGAATCAGCACACTGTCGCCAATCTGCGAGTCCTGGATCACGGAGTAAGAACGAATGCGGCAATCCTCGCCAACCTGGGTCTTGCCCAGCAATTGCACGAACGGCTCCACGATGGTGTCCGCGCCCACGGTTACATCCGCATCGATGACACAGGTTTCCGGCCGGTGAATGGTAACGCCTTGCGCCATCAGCTGACGCGCAGCCTGCGTGCGTAATGCGCCTTCCAGCTCCATCATTTCGGAGATGGTATTGGCGCCCAGGACTTCCGTTGCGTCGCCGACCTCATACGCAACAACGCGCTCGCCCGCCGCGCGCAGAATGGCCGCCATGTCCGTCAGGTAATACTCCCCGTGAGCATTGTTCGATTGCAGCGCACCAATATGCCGATACAGCGTATCAATCTGAAACACATAGATACCGGAATTAATCTCTCCAATATGCTGTTGATCGTCGGCCAATGCCTTCTGCTCGATAATCGCGCCGACATCGGGGCTGGTTGGCTCGACACGAACCACCCGTCCATATCCAAAGGGATTTTCTGGCCGAGCCGTCAAAATCGTCATGGCAGCCTTTTGCGCCTGATGAAAATCCCGCAGATTCTCGATGGTTTCCGCCCGGATCAAAGGCACATCGCCGGAAAGCACCAGCAGATCGCCAAGCCCGCGGACGGATTCGCACAGGCACTGCACCGCATGCCCGGTGCCTAATTGCTGCTTTTGCAGCACAAAATGTACACCTGTGTCCGCCACGGCCCGCTCCACCTCTTCTGCCTGGTGACCCACGACGACAAACACTTGATCTGGCGAAGTCACCTTCAGGACGGCATCCAGCACATGCTGTAGCAAAGTTTTTCCGGCGATCGAGTGCAGCACCTTGGCGCGTTTCGACTTGAGCCGCGTACCTTTTCCGGCGGCAAGAATGGCTGTGGCAAATGTTTGAGATTCCATAACGTACCCATCGTCTCACAGCTATGGGATCAAAATTCAGGATCGAGAGGAAACTGGCTTTTGTGCCGAGGCGGCAGTTCCGGTGTACGCTGTGGCAAAGGCTCGACTATTCCGCCATTGACCTGCATCTAAACAGGCAAAGATCAGGCATCAGAGCGGTCTGCCACACAGGAATTCGCACAGGAGTGAAGAATGCGTCCAGGGTTTTGGACTGGTTTTCGGGCGATGTCTGGTTTACTTGTTTTGAGTGTCGTCTGCGCCGTGGGATGTAATGGCTGCGGCTCCCGCAGTAATTCCGCAAGTACCACCGGGACAACCGGGTCGACGGGAACCACTGGCACCACAGGCACGACAGGAACCACGGGCACAACCGGCAGCAACGTGCAGGTCTTGACGTATCACAACGACAATACCCGCGAAGGCCTGAATACCCAGGAAACGGTACTGACTCCGGCGAACGTCACCTCATCCACCTTCGGCAAGGTTGGGTTTGATTCGACGGATGGCAAAGTGGATGCCGAACCGCTATACGTTTCCGGAGTGACGATTGGCGGCGCCACCCATAACGTCTTGTATGTGGTCACGGAGCACGATTCCGCCTACGCCTTTGACGCCGACTCGGGCGCAGTCCTATGGCATGTCTCCACCCTGGGCTCCAATGAGACCACCAGCGATCCGCGCAACTGCGGCCAAGTCGTTCCGGAGATCGGCATGACCTCCACTCCCGTCATCGATCCCAAAGCCGGCGCCCACGGCACCATCTTCATGGTCGCGGCCAGCAAGGATAGCAGCGGCAACTATCATCAACGTCTGCACGCGCTGGACCTGACAACCGGAGCGGAACAGTCCGGCAGCCCGGTCACCATACAGGCCACGTATCCGAGCATGGGACCGGAAAGCTCGAACGGGCAGGTGGTTTTCGATCCCAAGCAATATAACGAACGCGCCGGACTCCTGCTGCTGAATGGTGTGGTCTATCTCGGCTGGTCGTCCCACTGCGACATCGAACCCTACACCGGTTGGCTGATGGGATACAAGGAGGATTCGCTGGCGCAAACCAGCGTGTTGAATTTGACTCCCAACGGGTCTGAGGGCTCCATCTGGCAATCGGGTGCGGGACCGGCGGCGGACTCCTCCGGCAACATCTATTTCCTCGATGCCAACGGCAGCTTTGACATCACGTTGAACGCCAACGGAATGCCCGCCAACGGCAATTACGGCAATGCATTCATGAAGGTTTCCACCAGCGGCGGCAAGCTTGCGCCCGCGGATTACTTCACCATGTCAAACACGGTGGCGGAGTCGAATGCCGATGAAGACCTGGGCTCGGGCGGAGCCATGTTGCTGCCGGATGAGACGGATGCGTCTGGAGCCGTGCGGCACCTGGCGGTCGGCGCTGGTAAAGACGCCAACATCTATGTCGTCGATCGCGACAACATGGGCAAGTTTCATGCAAGCGGCAAGATCATTTATCAGGAACTGGGAGGCGCGCTGAGCGGGCAGGAATTCGGTATGCCGGCCTATTGGAATAACACCGTGTATTACGGCGCGGTTGGAGATTCGATTCGCGCCTATTCGATCACGCAGGCAAAACTGGCCACCAGTCCCAGCTCAAAAACGGCGCATCAATTTCCGTATCCCGGCGCGACACCAAGCATTTCCTCCAACGGCACGTCGAATGGAATTCTCTGGGCTGTCGACAACAGCAATCCCGCGGTTTTGTACGCCTATGACGCAACCAACCTGACGCATGAACTCTACGACAGCAGCCAGTCAGCGGGCGGGCGCGATCAGTTCGGTCCGGGAAATAAATTTATCACGCCGATGATTGCCAACGGCAAAGTGTACGTCGGCACGCAGACGGGTGTGGCCGTGTTTGGGCTTCTGCACTAAAGTGGAGCCATCGTTCAGCTCGTGCCGATTGCAGATCACTCTACGTCCCTGTTCCCTCCGGCTTGCAAGGGTTGACGCTGGGCATGTAGCTTGGGCATGAACCGAAAGGAATGCTGATATGCCTGAGAAGAAATTGACACGGCGCGGCTTTCTCGGATCGTCCGGAGCGGCGATGCTGGGCGGGGTTGCATCCCAGATTGTCGGCCAGTCCGGGGCTGGTGAAACACAGGTCTCTGATGGGCGTCAGCAAATGCAAATCCCCGCACAACCCAACCTGATCCTGTTCATGCCGGATGAATTGCGGGCGGATGCGCTGGCCTGCTACGGCAACCCCATGACATCCACTCCGAATTTCGACAAACTGGCGCGAGAGGGAACGCGGTTTGCAAACTGCCACGTACAGTTTCCTGTTTGTGGCGCGTCTCGTTGTAGTTTGTTGACGGGTTGGCCGACGAGCGTGCGTGGTCATCGGAGCCTGTTTTATTTTTTGCGCCCGAATGAGCCGAACATGTTTCGTTATCTTCGCCAGGCTGGCTATGATGTCTTTTGGTACGGCAAGAACGATGCATTGGCAGCCGAGTCCTTCTATCAGAGCGTGACCATGTGGAACTACCCAGAGCCGACACCGGATCGGGTAGGGAAAGAACACCGCAAATCACAGCCTTTTACGGGCAAAATTACAGGTCAGGACACTTTCATCGGCCAGCCCAAAGGAGATCGCACCGAAACAGCAGAGTACGGCCATATCCAGGCTGCGATACGGATTCTTGAACGAAAGGAAACGGACCGGCCTTTTTGCATATTTCTTCCATTGTCCTCACCGCATCCTCCGTATACCTCGCCCGAGGGGTTCAACGGAATGTATAAACCTGCGGATGTCCATGGATTGCGACCAAGAGATCTACCGCGCAAGCCAAGTTATATCGCGGGTATTCGCAAGGCGTACGGATTGGATGAACTTGGGGAAGATACGTTCCGCAAGGTGCGAGCGCTGTACTACGGAATGGTCAGCTACAGCGATTGGCTCATGGGGGAATTGCTGGAAGCTGTCGAACGCACGAATCACAAGCGCGACACTGCGGTCTTTCTTTTGTCCGACCATGGCGACTATGCAGGAGACTACGGGCTTGTTGAGAAGTGGCCCAGTGGTTTGGAAGACGTTCTTACGCATGTTCCTCTTATCGCCAGCGTTCCAGGCGGGACACAGGGCAATAGCTCTGAGAATATTGTCGAATTGTTTGACGTGATGGCTACATGTCTGGATCTTGCGCGCACGCAGGCACAGCATACCCACTTTGCGCGCAGCCTGTTGCCGCAAATTCATGGTGGAGGAGGCGATCCCAAGCGGGCTGCCTTTGCGGAAGGTGGGTATAACCAGTACGAGCCCCAGTGCTTTGAGGACGATGCGGCTCCGGGATCGTTGTACTACCCGAAAGAACACCTGCAGGATGCGCATCCAGAAACCATCAGTCGTGTAGCACTAGTTCGAACTCATGACTACAAATTCGTCAGCCGTCCACAGGGGCAAAGCGAGCTTTACGTCTACAAGGACGATCCACAGGAGCTTCACAACCGCTATGGAGATCGAGATGTTGCCGGTATCCAATGTGAACTGCAACAACAGTTGTTGCACTGGTACGTCAATACGACTGGGATTGCACCGTTCGATAAGGACCAGCGAGGCTTTCCGCCCTACTACCCGACGCCCGCATTTCCGCTTTCCATTGGATCTGCTGTGCGTGCAATCATCGATCAAGACTGAGGCCGGTTTTTGTGAACGCTCCTCCCACGACGCCAAGTTCAAGCGCGGATTGATTCCGTCATCGAGGTTGCTACGGAAGGCCCGAGCGGAAAACGACCGGGACGGTCTAAAATTAGTTGTGACAACGAGCATCGATTCCAGAACCTACGCATCCATAGTAATCAGAAAAGGAGAAATACCTATGCCGTCCATTACCTATGAAATTGACCCAACCCACTCTGCCGTTCACTTCAGCGTTCGCCACTTGATGGTCTCAAACGTTCGCGGGGAGTTCACCAAGGTATCCGGCACGGTGAACTTCGATCCGGAGAAGCCGGAGACTTCCACCGTCGAGGCCACCATCGATGCCAACTCCATCAGCACCCGCGATTCGCAGCGCGATGGGCACTTGAAGAGCCCGGATTTTCTGGATACGGAGAAGTTTCCCACCATCACGTTTCGCAGCAAGAAGGTTGAGATCCAGCCGGGCGGCGGCAAAATCACCGGCGATTTGACAATTCACGGAGTCACCCGCGAGATCACCCTGGACGTCGAAGGGCCGTCGCCGGAAATGAAGGATCCATGGGGCAAGCAGCGCATCGGCGCATCTGCCACCGCCAAGCTGAACCGGAAGGATTTTGGGCTGACATGGAATGCGGCTCTGGAAACAGGCGGCGTTATGGTCGGCGAAGAAGTGAAGATCACCCTCGATGTGGAAGTTGTGCGCGGGTAAGAATCTCTTGATTTGTTGCAATGTCTATAGCGGATTCGCAGTTGGCGAAGTTGATTGTGGGAGCGAGTCATTCTGAACGGAGGTCGCTGCGGCGACCGAGTGAAGAATCCAGACGAGATAGGCTGAGTAAACGCTGCCGTTACCCTCTGGATTCTTCGCTTCGCTCAGAATCTGTTTAAAAACTACGCAAG
>JAJYSL010000180.1 GCA_021793595.1 Acidobacteriota bacterium | reverse complement strand
CCGCAAGCAGCAGAAGGGCCGCAATCGTGGCAAGGCCTGGCGCGGTTCTGAGCTTGCGTTTGGGGATTTTGGATTGAAGACGCTCGATCACGCGCACATTACGGACCGGCAGATTGAAGCCAGCCGCGTGGCCATGACTCGTTTTATCAAGCGTGGTGGCAAGATCTGGCTGCGCCTGTTTCCGGACAAGCCAATTACCAAGAAGCCTGCGGAAGTTCGTATGGGCTCCGGCAAGGGACCCCTGGATCACTGGGTCGCGGTCGTTCGGCCGGGCAAGATTTTGTTTGAGATGGAAGGCGTCAGCCGGGAAGTGGCGCAGGAAGCGATGCGACTGGCTTCGCATAAGCTGCCGATGAAGACACTGTTTGTTTCCCGCCACGATGCTGTAGCGGTGACGACCCAGAAGTCGTAAAGAATTTCTAAGTTTTTTTAGAGGATGGCCGGAGTCGATGGTTCCGGAGATATCCGAAGATGAAGGATTGAATCATGGAAATGGATAAGATCGTCAATCTGGACAAAGAGGAACTGGTGCAGCAGGCGCACCAGTCAGCGGAGCAGATTTTCCGCCTTCGCTTCCAGATGAAGATGGGCCAGAATGAGGGCTTAAAGAAGCTGCGCGAGCTGAAGAAGGACATTGCGCGCATCAAGACCGTGCAGCGCCAGCACGAACTTGGAATTGCGATGCACGCGCATGAGAAGCCGGATGCAGCCGAAACCGAAGCCGCACCCAGGCGGAAGACCAGGAAGTCGGCGAAGAAATCCGCTCGCGCCAAGGGATCGAAGTCGAAGAGGGCTCCCAAGAAGACGTCGACACGGAATACCAAGCGGACATCAAAGGTTGCCGGCAAAGCGAAGTCGGCAGGCAAGACCAAGGTAAAGGCCGCGAAGCGCGGCAAGGCGAATGCAAAGAAGGGCGGCAGTTAAGCAATGAGCGAACAGACGAAAGACACCACAGCAACTGCGACCCCGGGCACCCCGGCAGTCTCGCACCGTAATGAGAAGGTTGGAGAAGTGGTTTCCACCAAGATGCAGAAGACCATTGTGGTCGCGGTGGAAATGCGCAAGGCCCATCCCAAATATCTGCGGACAATGCGGACGACAAAGAAGTTTTACGCCCATGACGAACATAAGACGGCGAGGGTTGGCGATGTGGTGCGGATCCGCGAGACTCGTCCACTGAGCAAGCTGAAGCGCTGGCAGCTGGAAGAGATTGTGCGCCGCTCGAATCTGGCGCAGGCAGAAGAGATTCCGCAGGCGGTGTAGCCGGCGATCAGTGCGATCCATGGCTCGAAAGCAGTTTAGCAGTATTTAGGAGACGATGATGGCCGTACAGATGAGAACAATGTTGGTGGTGGCCGATAACTCCGGCGCCCGCAAGCTGCAGGTGATCCTGCCGCTGGGCGGATCCACCGGACGCAAAGCCGGCCTGGGGGACGTGGTGACCGCCGCAGTGAAGGAAGCTTCGCCGGATGGCCAGGTGAAGAAGGGCAAAGTGGTGAAGGCTGTCATCGTGCGTACGAGGAAGGAATATCGCCGCCGCGATGGAACCTACATTCGCTTCGATCAGAATGCCGCTGTGCTGATCAACGAAACCGGAGAGCCGGTGGGCACGCGCGTCTTTGGTCCGGTGGCCCGGGAACTGCGCGAGAAGAGATTTTTGAAGATTGTTTCGCTGGCGCCAGAAGTTCTGTAGGCGAAACGGTAGGGTTCGATTCTAGAAACGCGGCCAGGGACAGGGTAGAGTTTGCCGGTTCCGTCGCGAACGGGAAGTGAGACGAGAGTTATGGCAGGATTGAAGATTCGCCGCAACGATAAAGTGCAGGTCATCGCGGGCAAAGACAGAGGCAAACAGGGCCGCGTGCTGCGCGTGATGCAGGCTGAGAACCGGTTGCTGGTCGAGCACGTGATGATGGTGAAGAAGACCGTGAAGCCGAATCCGCAGCGCAATATCAAGGGCGGAATTGCGGAGCAGGAAAATCCCATTCAGATTTCGAATGTGATGTTGGTCTGCGGCAACTGCGGGCCGGTTCGCGTGGGCTTCAAGTTCGAGGGCGACACCAAGGTGCGGGTTTGCCGTAAATGCGGCCAGACGCTGGAGTCGAAAAAGTAGAGCCGGGGAACAGGGATCAGGGAACAGCGGCCAGGGTTCAGGGGCCAGCGTTGAAGCAAGGATGGATGGAAGATGGCAACCAGATTAAAAGATAAGTACCTGAAGGAAATCAAGCCGGCGCTGTTGAGGGAATTGGGCTTGAAAAATACCATGGCAGTGCCGCGGTTGGAGAAGATTGTCCTGAACATGGGACTGGGCGAAGCCACGCAAAACGTGAAGGTGATGGATCCGTTAATGGTGGATCTGGGACTGATCACCGGGCAAAAACCAGTGGTGACGCGCGCGAAAAAGTCGATTGCCGCATTCAAGGTGCGCGAAGGCATGCCGATCGGCGCCATGGTGACGCTACGCGGCGACAAGATGTACGAGTTTCTGGATCGCCTGGTTTCGACGGCGCTGCCGCGCGTACGCGACTTTAAAGGCGTTTCGACCAAGAGCTTTGACGGACGCGGCAATTACACGCTTGGGATTCGCGATCAGTTGATTTTTCCCGAGATCGATTATTCCCGCGTCGATAAGTTGAAGGGTATGAACGTCACCATTGTGACCACGGCGAAAGACGATCAGCAGGCACGGGCATTGCTGCAGCACTTCGGCATTCCGTTCCGGCAGACGGCCTAATCAGGGCGAGAGGACAAGACAAGTTCGATGGCAACTACAGCAAAACGAGTGAAAGACAAGCGCAAGCCGAAGTTTTCTTCGCGGCAGCACAACCGGTGCAATCTCTGCGGACGTCCGCGGGCGTTTCTGCGGAAGTTTGGGATCTGCCGACTCTGTTTCCGCAGCCTGGCGTTAAAGGGCGAAATTCCCGGGGTAGTGAAGTCGTCCTGGTAAGCAGTGTGGCACAGGCTGCGCTGAACGATTGATGGAGTAGATTTTGATGCGCCTCGGTTTCTAGAAGCGGGCGCAGGAACGGTCCTCGCAGGTTCCCGCCAACGGCGGGCGAACGGGGGATCAAGGAGATACGATGAGTGTAAGCGATCCAGTATCCGATCTGTTGGCACGGCTGCGCAACGCGATTTCTTCGCGGCACGCGAAGCTGGATGTGCCAGCCTCCAAGTTGAAGCTTGAAATAGCCCGCATTCTGAAGGAAGAAGGCTACATCAGCAACTACAAGGCGACGGAGGAAAACAGCAAGCGTTTTCTGAGGGTGTATTTGAAGTACGACACCAACAATCAGGCGGCGATTCGCGGCCTCTCGCGCATCTCCCATCCGGGATGCCGGGTGTATGTACATCGCAACGACATTCGCCGCGTGCAGGGTGGATTGGGCATCAGCATCATCACCACGCCGAAGGGTGTGATGACAGGTCGCCAAGCGCGTCGCGAAGGCGTGGGTGGCGAGCTTTTGTGCGAAGTTTGGTAGTCGACACGGTCGATTGCACGTAGATCAGGCTGCAGTGGAACGCGTGGATTGAACCTCCAGCGGGACTCGCAAGCCATCAGGAAGAGAATGATAGATGTCGCGTATAGGAAAACAGCCCATTCCGCTCGGCAAGGGTGTGAAGTATTCAGTGCACGGCAATACGGTTGTGGTCGAAGGCCCCAAGGGCAAGGTCGAGCAGCCGATTCCCGGTGGCCTGAAGTTTGAAGAGAAAGACGGTCATTTGCATGTGGTCCGCCAGGATGATTCGCAGGCGGCGATCCACGGCTTGACACGCGCGCTGGTGGCGAACGCGGTTCATGGCGTCACCCGGGGATGGACCCGCGATCTGGACATTGTTGGTATTGGGTACCGCGCTGAGTTGAAGGGCAAGAACACAGTCGTGTTCACGCTGGGATATTCGCATCCGATCGAGTTTCCATTGCCGACTGGGATTACGGCAACGATCGATCCCAAGCAGACCCGGGTAACGATTACCGGCATCGATCGGCAGAAGGTGGGCCAGGTGGCGGCGGACATGCGTTCTCTGCGCAAACCGGATCCATACAAGAACAAAGGCGTTCGTTATTCCGACGAGAAGCTGAAGAAGAAGGTTGGCAAGACTGGCGCCAAGTAATTCAGGGTCGTCGACCCGGATTACGAAGTTCAGAACCGAACGGGGGTGCAGGGCATCTCCGCTTTTAGGAAGGAAATAAACATGATTTCGCAGATTCAACGCAATTCCAATCGCCAGCGAGTGCACGATCGCATTCGTCGCAAGATGCAGGGAACGGCAGAACGTCCTCGACTGAATGTGTATCGTTCGTTGAACCAGATTTACACGCAGCTGATCGATGATCACTCCGGGACCACACTGGTGTCGGCTTCCAGCGTGACTGCCAAGTTGAAGACTGGCGGAAATATTGCAGCGGCCAAGGAAGTGGGCAAGCTGATCGCGGAGAAGGCCAAGGAAAAGGGCATCAAGAAAGTGGTTTTCGACCGTGGCGGCTATCTCTATCACGGCCGCATCAAGGCGTTGGCCGATGCCGCACGTGAAGCGGGACTTGATTTCTAACAGCAGGACAGACCGAACGCATCCGGTCCGCGGCAGGGTCTGAAAGGAAAATTGACGGAATGGCAATCATCAAGAAAAAGCTGGAAGCTGGACAGTACAACCTGAAGGACCAGGTGGTTTCAATCAACCGCGTGACGAAGGTCGTCAAGGGCGGCAAGAACATGTCGTTCGCAGCGCTGGTCGTGGTGGGGGATGCGTCTGCCGGAGTGGTTGGATTCGGTTCCGGAAAAGCCAAGGAAGTTCCGCAGGCGATCCGCAAAGGCATTGAGTCGGCGAAGAAGCATCTGGTTCGCGTCAACATGACGGATACGTCGATTCCGCACCAGGTCCTGGGACGTTTTGGTTCCGGCCAGGTACTGCTGAAGCCGGCACCGGAAGGCACAGGCGTCATTGCTGGCGGCGCGGTGCGAGCCATTATGACTTCTGTCGGGATTCAAAATGTATTGACCAAGAGCCTTGGCTCAGCGAATCCGCACAATGTGGTGCGGGCTACGTTCGATGCCATGGTGCAATTGCGTGACAAGCGCGATGTGGCTGTCCTGCGCGGCAAGCCGGTAGAGGAGTTGTAATCCAATGGCAGACAAAAAGACAATTCAGATTGAGTATTACCGCTCCGCCATCTGCACTCCGGACAAGCACCGCAAGGTGATCAAGGGGCTGGGATTTACGCGTTTGCGGCAGGTTGTGGAGCGCGAAGACACGCCATCGGTGCGCGGCATGGTGAAGGCGATACCGCATCTGGTGCGCATTCTCGGCTAGGCTCGGAGATTACGATTAGAGTTAGCTGTATCCCTGCGGGGCGATGGATTTCCGCGGGCGAATTGAGGGACAGGGATCATGAATTTATCAAACTTACGGGCGCCGAAAAAGGCGAACTCGGGCAAGAAGCGGATTGGTCGCGGTATGGGTTCGGGCATGGGCAAAACGTCTACGCGAGGCCATAAGGGGCAGGGATCGCGATCGGGTTCAAGCCTGATGCGCGGGTTTGAAGGCGGCCAGATGCCATTGCACCGGCGCCTGCCGAAGCGCGGTTTCACGAACATTTTTAGGACCGAATATACCGTGCTTAACCTGGATCGAATTGCGGAACATGCGCAGTACGAGCTGACCTACGAGAAGCTGGTGTCGCTGAAGTTGGTGCGGAAACGCAATGCTTTGGTCAAGGTGCTGGGTGTGGGCGAATTGACGGTTGCTGTGACGGTGCATGCTCACAAGTTTTCGAAATCGGCCCAGGAAAAGATCGAAAAGGCCGGCGGAAAAGCCATTTTGATCGGCGAGTAAGACAGGCAGGAGTAGCATGCTGGACAAGCTGTTAAACATCTTTCGAATTCCAGACCTGCGCAAGCGGGTGTTGTTCACGCTGTTTATCCTGGCCGTTTATCGGCTGGGGTCGCATATCCCCACGCCTGGTGTGAACACCAAGCTGCTGGAGCAATTCTTCGCGCAGAACAGCGGCAGCTCTCTCGGCCTGATTGATATGTTCAGCGGCGGCAATCTGCGCAAGTTGACCGTATTTGCGCTGGGCATCATGCCGTATATCACCGCCGCCATCATTTTTGAACTGCTGACTGTTGTGTATGAGCCCCTGGCCCGCCTGCAAAAAGAGGGCGACATGGGCCGCAAGAAAATCACCCAATGGACACGTTACATGACGGTATTTCTTGCCGTAGTACAGTCGTTCGCCATTGCGTTGACGCTGGTGCATGGCTCCGGTAGTGTCCCCTATGTCACCAATCCCGGCCCTGGATTTGTTCTGATGACGATTCTTACGCTGACGACCGGCGCGACATTTGTGATGTGGCTGGGCGAGCAGATTACCGATCGAGGGATTGGCGAGGGAATGAGTCTGCTGATCTTTGCGGGCATCGTCGTGGGAATTCCCAACGGCATTGGGGACTTGGTCAATAAGGTACAAACCCAGGCGTGGGGCGGTTTCACGGTACCTGCTGTCATCATCCTGTTGGCCGTCATGCTGGTGGTGGTTGCGTTCATCGTGTTTGTCGAGCGCAGCGAGCGACGCATTCCAGTGCAGTATGCCAAGCGGATCGTGGGACGACGCCTGATGGGCGGTCAATCGACTCACTTACCGCTCCGTGTGAATGCCGGCGGCGTGATGCCGGTGATTTTTGCGGCCTCGATTTTATCGGCGCCATTGCTGGTGCAGCACATGGCTTTTTTCCAGGACAGCAAGTTCTTCCGTCCTATTTTCGACGCCTTGAATGTCGGCGAGCCGATGTATGAGCTTCTCTATTGCGTAGCGATCCTGTTCTTCGCGTATTTCTACATTTCCATCATTTTTCGGCCAGACGATATTGCCGATAACATGCGCAAGTACGGTGGATTCATTCCGGGAATTCGACCGGGCAAGCGCACGGCGGATTACGTGAACGATATTCTGACGCGCCTGACGCTGGTGGGTGGACTGTATTTGATTATTGTTTCTCTGATCCCGCAGTTCATGATTAGCGGGATTCATCTGAATCATCTATGGCTAGTGGGCGGATTCTTCGATCGGCTGCCCACGTGGGTGACGAATGGGCTGGGCGTCAATTTTTACTTTGGCGGTACGTCCCTACTGATCGTGGTCGGGGTGGCGATGGACACCATCAACAAGGTGGAGGCTCATCTGATCATGCGTCATTATGAGGGTTTCTCCGGTAAAGGTGGCCGTGTTCGCGGCAGGCGGTCATGGTAGCCCCAACGGCTCATGGGGATTCGGTTTTGGCAAGCGCATCGATGGCAGAGAAGTTCATTCCTGGCCCGATTTTGCTGATGGGTGCCCCGGGAGCCGGCAAAGGCACGCAGTCCAAACTCCTGGTGGCGCAGTGGTCGATTCCGCAAATTTCAACGGGCGACCTGTTGCGCGATATGCGGAAAGATCCGGAGAAGAGCGCCTCTCCATTAGGGATGCAGATTCGCCAGGTGATGGACTCGGGCCATCTGATTCCGAACGAACTTGTGGAAGCCATTGTTCTGGATAGGCTTCGTCAGCCCGACACGCGACGCGGCTATATCCTGGATGGATTTCCTCGGACGCTGCCGCAGGCGATCTGGCTGGACGAGCAGCTAAGCCGTGAGAAAGACACGCTGCCCATTGTTGCTGTCAACATTCAGGTTAGCTATACTAAGCTGCTGCGCCGTATTACGGGCCGCCGTTCTTGTCCTACCTGTGGTCGTATCTACAACATCTACTTCTGTTTACCGGAGCATGATACAGTTTGCGATGTGGATGGCACAGCTTTGGTGCAGCGGCCGGACGATACAGAAGAAGTTTTTGCCGAGCGGATGCGGACATACGACGAAATGACGGCACCGGTGGTGGAGCATTACCACGGGATGTCGAGGTTTGCTGAAGTCGACGGAGACTTGTCCGTGGGCGACATCACTCGGGCAATTACGGACGCAATCGTGCGTCTCCGGGGATAGCGGACCTATGGCGATTGTGATTCGCACGCCCAATGAGATTGCCAAGATGCGGCGAAGTGGAGCAGCGCTCCGCAGTGTTTTGGATGTGTTAAGGAAAAGTATCACGCCTGGGATGACGACCATGGACCTCGAAAAGATTGCCGAGGCCAAAATCGCTGAGGTCGGCGCGGTCCCGGCATTCAAGGGATATCACGATTATCCTTGCGTGCTGTGTACGTCGGTCAACGAGGAAGTGGTTCACGGAATTCCTTCGTCGAAGCGTACATTGCAGGAAGGCGATGTCGTTTCGATCGACTGCGGTTTGATTATCGATGGCTACTATGCCGATTCTGCCACTACGCTGCCGGTAGGGAAGATTTCCGCGCCGGCACAGAAGTTGCTGGACGCGACCGAGCAGTCGTTGCAAGCCGCAATTGCGGTGGTTCGTCCCGGATCGACGCTCGGTGATGTAGGCGCAGCCGTGCAGGAAGTGGTGGAGGCGGCGGGTTTCAGTGTGGTGCGTGACTTTGTGGGCCATGGGATTGGGACGGAGATGCATGAAGAGCCCCAGGTCCCGAACTACGGACGGCGGGCTCAGGGACTGAAGTTGCGGCAGGGAATGGTCATTGCGATTGAGCCGATGGTGAATGCCGGAGGCCATGCGGTTCGGGTGCTGGGCGATGGCTGGACCGCCGTCACGGTCGACGGCAGCTTGAGCGCGCATTTTGAGCATACGATCGCGGTCGGTGCCGAGGGTGCCGAGGTTTTAACGGCGTAGCAGGTTGATTTGTGGTCAAAGAATTTTTGTAGTTTTTTCCGAAACCGATGGGCCCCGAAGGCTGGGGAGGGTTGGAGCAGCGATTGTCGAAAGAAGACGCGATAGAAGTAATGGCGACGGTGGTTGAGACGTTGCCGAATGCCATGTTC
>JAJYSL010000179.1 GCA_021793595.1 Acidobacteriota bacterium | reverse complement strand
GCATGAACTGGACGAGATTGTTGCCTCGATCCATCTGGAGCGGTCGTCGGTCACCGACCCTTTGTTCTCACGGCAATATCGCTTCCCCGTATTCATCGCCATCACTGTAGGCATGTTCTGCCAGTTGTCTGGAATTAACGCGGTTCTGTATTACCTGAACGATATTTTTACGATGGCGGGGGCGAGCAAGATTTCCGGAGACCTGCAGGCTGTCGCCGTGGGAGCGACGAACCTGATCGCGACATTGATTGCCATGTCTGTGATCGACCGCTTTGGGCGCAAGAAGCTGCTGCTGATCGGAACGGTAGGCTTAATCCTTTGCCTGACAGCCATTTCGTATGTCTTCCTGACCCATCGGCATCTGCATTGGCTGGTGTGGCTGCTGATGGCCTACATCGCCTGCTTTGCCATTTCGCAAGGCGCGGTTGTCTGGGTCTATATCAGCGAAGTGTTTCCCAATCGCGTGCGGGCCAAGGGGCAAAGCCTGGGAAGTTCCTCCCATTGGGTAACGAATGCCGCCATTTCTCTTGTATTTCCCGTGATGGCCGTGTCCTCCGGCGCGTATCCGTTTCTATTTTTCGCGGTGATGATGGTGATCGACTTTTTTCTGGTCCTGTTCTACTACCCGGAGACAAGCGGCATTTCGCTGGAAAAAATGCAACAGCGTTTCGGAATCGACTAGATTGCGGACGGTTCCCTGATTTCAAACGCGTAGTGGCCCGATCCCACGGTGCATGCGACTCGACCCTGTGCGGATTGCACGTTTCGCACCTTCCGACTCTTCGCCAAAGACTTTCCTGCTTCGTACATCTTCGACACATCGGCACCGGGCAACAGGACAGTCGCGGTGCAATTGGCGGGAATTTTCACGTTCAGGTGCCATCCATTGGAATCCTTGTTCCACGCGCTGCCGATTTCCCCATAGGAAGAACGATAGCTCGCATCGACATTCGTCAGGTCTCCCAAAACATGTGGTTGGATGGTCACATGTCGGAATCCAGGCTGGTCCGAATCGGGAGCAATGCCCGCTAGCGATCGATAGAACCAGCCGCAAACACTGGCGAACATGGCATGATTGTGGGAGCTCTTACCGTTCCAGTTTTCCCACAGCGTGGTGGCCCCGCGCGCGATCTGCCAGCCGAAGCCCGGATAGGTGTTCTGATTCATCATGGTGTAAGCCACGTCTCCCCGGCCGTTGGAGGTAAGAAGATCGAGAACATATCGGGTGCCAAAGATTCCTGTATCGAAGTGACCGCGATGCTCGGTCATGATGATCTCAACCATTCGATCGAACACCGGTTTGGTCCGCTCTGGTGGAACCAAACCAAACGCTAAAGGGAATATGTTCGCGCCTTGTTGGCCGGTCCAGTATTGGTTCTTCTGCGGATCGAAGAACTGCCGATGCACGGCAGTTCCGGCGGATTGAGCGAGACCCCGGAAATAGGAAACATCCTGCGATTTTCCTATCGCTTGTGCTGTCTTCGCCATTAATTGCGCCACATAAGCGTAGTAGCAGGTATTGACTAACCCTCGCGGAATTTCCACCGGCGTTGGAGTCGCCCACTCTCCCAGATCCCAGCTTCCAGGCTCTTCCCGGGAGACGATCCCGTCCTGGTCGATTCTGCTTTTGAGATATTCCACCCAGCGCGTCATGCTGGCATAATGATTTTGCAAAATCCTGCGATCGCCGTAGTAGAGATACATCAGCCAAGGCATGACGACGTAGCCCGATCCCCAGGGCGGACCGCCTCCCCCGCCTTCAAACGGGGTGGTGTGCGGCACAAAACCAGTGTCGCGATTCTGAGCATCGCTCATGTCATCGATCCATTTTGTGTAGAACCGGGCCATATCGAAGTTGAAGATGGCGGCTTCGGCAGCCACATGGCCATCGGCCGTGTATCCCAGCCGTTCGCGATGAGGACAGTCGCTGGGCACACCGCCATGCATGTTGCTCTGCAGGCTCCACAGAGCATTACGATGAATTTGATTGAATAACTTGTTCGAGCAGGCGAAGCTGCCAACAGGTTGGACGTCGGTGTGGACCACCCGCGCCGCAACCTTCATCCGCGACAAAAATCCAGGCGAGGCAAGGACGTCGACTTGACGAAATCCGTGCCAGGTGAAGCGCGGCTCGTAGACTTCCGACTTGTTCCCCTTGAGAATGTAGCAGTCCGACTGCCCATAGCTGGGCCCGTCATCCTCAATAAAACGCATGGGAACGCTTGCACCCGCGTCTCCCTGCACCTGGAGTCGCACCCATCCGGCAAGATTCTGTCCAAAATCGAAGCGAGTCGTCTGCGGCCCAACTTTTTTTGACGAGATCGGCGCAATGGTTTCGAGAACACGGTCCGGAGGCGAAATCTGCGCCGTCAGACGGCCCGCCGGAGCCGGCATGGATTGGGCATTGAGCCAGCTTGCATCGTCATAACCCGCAGTTGACCAGTCTTCCAATTCCAGTCTGGCGTCGTAGCGTTCGCCCGTATAGATGCCATCATGCAGAATGGGTCCGTTGCTCGAGACCTTCCAGGATTCATCGCTCACAATCGTCTGGCGGCTGCCATCGGCGAGAAGGATTTCGAGTTGTGCAATCCATCGCGGTGCTCCATACCACATGTAACCCTCGGCAGCGCGGTCACGCTGGTTGTACCAGCCATTGCCCAGGATGACTCCCAGGGAATTCCTGCCTGGTTGCAGATGGGACGTAACATCGTAGGTCAAATACGCGACCCGCTGCGACGTCTTATCGTCGAATGGATAAATAAGATGCCGTAGTTTTCGGCGATCGTAGTTCGTCTGGTTGGGCGAAAGAACCTGATCCCCAACTTTGACGCCGTTGCAATACAGCTCGTAGAACCCCAGCCCGCTGATGTAGACACGTGCCGAAGAGGCAGCATCAGGAAGCTGAAATGTTCTGCGAAAACAGGGCGCGGGAGGCGTGTAGAATTCGCCGGTATCGGGAAACTGAGCTGCACCGATCCAGCGCGCTTTCCAGTCTGCGGGATCCAGCAGCGCCATTTCCCAGGTTGCAGGAGCGCTCCAGTCGGACCGAACATGCTTCTGGTCCCACACGCGCACACTCCAGAAACAGCGTGCTCGCGAGGGTAGCGCTGCCCCGGCATAGACCACGTGGCTGGAGTCGCCGCTTGCAATCTTTCCTGAATCCCACAAATCTCCGTGGCCGGCCAGCAGCATGTCGCGATTGGAGGAGACGAGCACCTGATACGCGGTCTGCTCAACGCCTTGCCCGGAAGATTCCAACTGCCAGCTAAGTCTGGGCTGGAGGACGTCGATTCCCAGAGGAATTTCCGCGTATTCACATCGCAAGTTGGAGATCTTCAAGGAAGTGACAGCGGGATCCACCGTGGCTGCTCGCAACTGCTGTTCGGCAAGCACGGCGGCGGCAGATTCGAGGAATTGCCGCCGCGTCACCTTGGGAAGGTTGGTCATCTGCGGGAAGACTTGCCGCTGGAGATTTTAGCGACAACGGGATTTTGCCAGCCGCCGTCGGCCGCAATCATGGCGTCGGCTTCTTTCGGCCCCCAACTGCCGCGTCGATACGGGCGGACTCGATGGTGGTGCTGAAGCACAGGATCGACAACGGCCCACGCCGCTTCCACGGCATCTTCGCGGGTGAAAAGCGCTCCATCGCCGCGCATCGCATCGCCCAGCAGACGCTCATAAGGGGTCTCGGCTCCGTCCTGTTCTTCCGACAGAAAAAGTTCTCGCGGCTCTCCGGTAAATTCTTCACCCGCCAGCTTGACGCGCGCGGCAAGGGCAATCGCGGAATCCGGAGAAAGCCGGAAACGAAGATAGTTGGCGCGCTCCGTGGGAGACACCGAATCGTCGAAAAGCCTCTGCGGCGGCGGCTTTAACTCCACCAGAATTTCTGTTGCGGTTGTAGCCAGATATTTGCCGGAGCGCAGATACCATGGCACTCCCTCCCAACGCCAGGAATTGATCGAGAGGCGCATGGCGCAAAAAGTCTCGACGTCGGAATTTTTCGCCACGTCCGGTTCCTTGCGATAGCCGTCGTACTGACCGCGAACCAGATCGTCGGGACGAAGCGGCCGCATGGCTTGAAACACCTTGGCCTTTTCACTCTGCACAGCTCCATAATTCCGGCTGCAAGGCGCTTCCATGGCGAGCAACGCAACAATCTGGAACAAGTGGTTCTCGACGACGTCGCGGAGGCAGCCGGCGGTTTCGTAAAACGCGCCGCGATCTTTGATGCCAAAATCTTCCGAGAGCGTGATCTGCACGCTGGCAATGTAATTGCGGTTCCAGATGGGTTCTAAAAATGAATTGGCAAACCGGAAATAGAGGATGTTCATGATCGCCTCTTTTCCCAGGAAGTGATCGATGCGAAAGATGGAATCCTCTGGAAACACGGATCGCGCCACGCGGTTCAGCTCCTGCGCCGATGCGAGATCGCGACCGAAGGGCTTTTCGATAATTACGCGACCATCGTCGGCAAGACCCGCGGCACCCAACCCGCGAATCACCGTCTCAAACAGCGACGGTGGAATGGCGAGGTAGTGAGCGGGACGACGGGCACTGCCCAGCGCCTGTTTGATCGCCGCAAAGGTAGCCGGATCGTTGTAATCTCCGCTGACATACTGGAGCCGCGACAGAAGATGCTTCAGGGCGCGCTGGTCATCGATTCCTCCGGACTTCCGCAGGCTGTCCATGACGCGCCGGTGCAGACGCTCCAGAGTCCACTTGGGAAAGGCGACGCCAACTACCGGCACATCGAGGTTGCCTCGTTTCGCCATCGCATACAGCGCCGGGAAGATCATTTTGTGAGCAAGGTCGCCGGTGACACCAAACAGCACCAGAGCATCAGAACGTGCAGCAGCAGCAGCCATCAGGCATTTCCTTTCGGGTCTGCGGCCTTTTCGTGGTGGCCGCCGAATTGATAGCGCAGAGCAGAAAGTACCTTGTCGGCAAAGTCCGCTTCCCCACGCGAGCTGAAGCGTTCATACAAAGCGGAACTCAGCACCGGTGCGGGCACCGACTCGTCGATAGCGGCGATGATGGTCCATCGGCCTTCGCCCGAATCGGAAACGCGTCCGGCAAATTTGCCTAGATCCGGGCTGTCGAGCAGCGAAATCGCCGCGAGATCGAGCAGCCAGGAAGCGATGACGCTGCCTCGCCGCCAAACTTCGGCAATATCGGCGAGATTCAGATCGTATTGGTATAACTCAGGATTGCGCAAGGGGGTGGTTTCGGCGTCAATCTCGGTCTTCTGCTTGCCGACGTTGGCATGATGAAGAATGTTCAGACCTTCAGCGTACGCCGCCATCACGCCGTACTCGATGCCGTTATGAACCATCTTTACGAAATGGCCTGCGCCGCTGGGACCACAATGCAAATATCCGTGTTCGGCGGTGCCTCCCATCTTTTCGCGTCCCGGTGTGCGCGGCGCGGAATCGATACTGGGCGCCAGGGCCGCAAAGATGGGGTCCAGTCGCTGCACGATGTCCTTTTCTCCGCCGATCATCAGGCAGTAGCCGCGTTCCGCTCCCCACACACCACCGCTGGTTCCAGCGTCCACATAGTGGATGCCTTTGGGCTTTAAATCGGAGGCGCGACGAATGTCGTCGTGATAGTAGGAATTACCGCCATCGATGACCACGTCATCCGGCTCCAGCAGCGGAATCAAAGCCTCAAGCGTGGAATCCACAGCCGCAGCCGGAACCATCATCCAAATGGCGCGTGGCGTTTTCATCTTCTCCACAAAGTCCTGTAGCGATGTGCTGCCAACCGACCCCTGTTGGACCAGTGTTTGCACAGCCTCCTGTTTGGTGTCAAAGACAACGCAATGGTGGCCGGCGCGTTGCAGACGCTGCACCATGTTCATTCCCATCCTGCCCAGACCGATCATGCCCAGTTCCATAATCTTTTCTCTCCCCCCCTCATGTGGATGCTACTGCGAACAAGAACTACATATGTCAGCGGACTCCTGTGCTTGCCGCCAGATCAACCGACGTGGAATTCACGGATTGTGCGTCCTCCGCCGAAGTGCCAAGGTATTGGCGGTATGCCCGGTCGATGATGCCGATACTGCGGGCCAGCGCAATTTTCGCCACGTTGTATTGGTAAAGGCTGTTCACCAGCTGCGCCTCCGCCGAAGCCAGCGTCGATTGCGCTTCGACCACGGGAAGGTCGTTGTCGACGCCGTTGCGAAAGCGCTCCGCAGCATCGTTCAGCGAGGTACGGCTCAAAGCGACATTGCTGCGGGCCACGTCCACCAGTTGCTGCGTAGAGGCCACATCGAGCATGTTGTCTCGGATCTCTTGTTCAATCTGCTGGTGATAGTTGGCAAGTTGGGCCATGGCGCTGGTAACGGCGGCATCGGCAACATCGCGGTCGCCGCGAAACTTTGCTTCCCGAAACAGCGGGATGTTCAACGTTCCCTGGGCCAGAAATGTGCCGTGATAAATGCTGCCTACCGTACCCGTTACGCCGTAGTTTCCGCTGAAGGTGAGTGTCGGCAATCGTTCGTAGCGAGCCGCGCGGCTCTGATATCGAGCGGAACGCAGCTTTGCCTTGAGATACAGATATTCCTGTCGATTGGCATACGCGAGCTTGAGGGCCTGATCGAGCGGCATCATCCGCAAGCCGGCGTACGGCGTCTCGTCCGACAACTGGATCTGCTGATCGACGGGAAGTCCAATTTCCCGATTCAGCGTGATCTTGGCTTTTTCGAATGCATCCTGCCGGGCGACAATTACCTGCTGCTGTTGCTGATACTGGACACGCGCCCGCAGTTCATCCAGCTTAGGCACAACTCCCGCCTGATGTTCCAGCCTCGCCTGGCGCAGAATCTCTCGGTTCGTAGTCAACAACCCGCGAGCGTCGTCGAGATTTGCCTGGGCCGCCAAAGCCTGCAGATAGGAGTCGGCCACGTTTTGCATGACCAGGCCTCGCGCCGACTGGTAGGTGTAGCCGACAGCCCGGAATTCTTGCTGGGCGGCACGGTACAACTCCAGCGAGCGCCAATCAAAAAGCGTTTGATCGAGACTGGCTTGTCCAGAGACGACGTTCGCCGTCACCACAGTGGGGATGCTGTTCAATGCGGAGGGAGGAATCAATCCCGGCGGAAAACTTCGGAGCAGCTTGGAATTGAAGCCCTGCGCCGCCAGATTGATCTGGATCCTGCTGCGCTCCGCCTGCCAGCGTACGGTCGGCATAAGAAAGTTGATGGCTTCCAGTCGCTCGCCGGAGGCAACGTCCTCATTTTGCCGGGCCAGAGTCGTCTGCAGATTCCACCGCAAGCCGCGGCGGATGGCATCGTCAAGCGACAACGGCAAAACTACAGGGAGACGCTGGCCTATGGTCACACTGCCATACAGCGAATTCGCGGAGGAAGTGGGGCTGTTGTTGCCCACCTGGGCGGTGGCAGTCGCTGCCAGCGCCAGGGTCGCGAGGAACGCGCCTGCCAATTTTCCTGGAGGAATCTTCATCGTTATCAAGCCATTAGATTCGGCCAAAACCGAGTAGTTTCCAAAATTGGAAGATTTCAAAGGGTTGCTTGCCGTTCCTACTTCGTCTTCTAGATTATCGGGTTTTGCGGGGTGAATGCCCTTCTGGGGCGTTTTCTCACAGTTTTCGCCGCGACTCCTCGCAGCCTCTCAGGCGAAAATATCTTCGCTCGTAAGGGAAGAATCGGTGCCTTCCTGTGTTGCCGGCCAACGTAAATTAACTTGCCTATCTACCATTCGGCATGTTAACTACGTAGTCAATAGAATGATGAATCTTGACTTCCCCTAGCCACGGGTGCGGCGTGCTGGGATAGAAATTCCGCGGTTCAGAAACTGACATATGAGGCCACCATGGAAACTTTGAATATCGGCACTACGATTCGCGGCGTGCGGTTGCAGAAAGGCATGTCGCAAGGAGACATCGAAAAACGGACTGGCCTGCTGCGCTGCTACTTGTCGCGAGTAGAGAACGGACACACCGTTCCTTCGCTCGACACGCTGCATAAAATTGCCAGCGCATTGGATGTACCCATGGCGCACTTCTTCGCCGAAAACGCTTTAAGTTATGAGATGCCTACACAGCGCTTCAGCGAGGACGAATTGCGCTTTTTGACGCAGATTCGGCGCTATTCCGCCAATCTGAACGAAAGCGACCGCAGATTGTTGCTGGCTATGGTGAAAAAGTTTGCCGGGGCGGAAAAGAACTAGGCAGAAGATTTTGCTGCGAGACAATTTTCGCCCGCGATCAACGGCGAAAACCAACGCGCTTCCTTGGAATTTTCACCGCCAGTCTTTACATGAACAAGGAAAGCGCTGAGTCCTCGCGGAGCATGCGCACACTGGATCACTTCCTACGCCTTCCAGAAGCGAAACACGCCATAGCCAAACAAGAGCAGAAAACCCGCGACCGTAGAAAACACCAGACGCTGGCGCTGGAAATATGGTTCCCGTCCGGTTCCCAGCAAGGGGGCTAGCGGAACGCCCATGGCCATCCCGGAGAGGAATCCTCCCAGGTGTGCCATGTTGTCAATCTTGATACCTCCAGCATAGAGGAGGGTGGACGCACCGATGACCAGGTTGATGGCGGCAAAGTAGATGACGCTGCGCCGCAGACGGCGCAGTTCGGCGCGGGGAAACGGCAGATGGGGTGAGTTCAGCAGTAGAATCAGTACGCCAGCAATGCCGAAGACAGCGCCTGAAGCGCCGGCTCCCACGATGCCGGGGTTCACTGCAGTGCTGAGCAGGTTGCCGGCAACCCCGGTCAAAATATAAACGGCGAAGATGCCGAACGGTCCCAGCAACGGCTCCCCTAGCAGACCCAGGTTCCACAAGCACCACATGTTGGTCCCGATATGGACAATGCCCACATGAACAAAGGTCGCGGTGACCACCCGCCACCACTGTCCCAACAGAATCTCGTTGACACCCCGGTTCGCCCCCCAG
>JAJYSL010000178.1 GCA_021793595.1 Acidobacteriota bacterium | reverse complement strand
GTTCGTAGTGCAGGAAGCGTTCGAAATCACGCTGTGCTTGGCCGCATCGTACTTGTTTTCATTCACGCCCAATACGACGGTCAAATCTTCGTTGGTGGCGGGGGCGGAGATGATGACTTTCTTGACGGTCGGCCCCAGGTGGGCTTTCGCCTTGGTAGCGTCCGTAAAATGTCCGGTCGATTCGATGACGATCTGGGCGCCGACGGAGTCCCAGGGAAGCTTTGCAGGGTCTCTCTCGGCAAATACCTTGATCTTCTTTCCGTCTACGCTGATAAAGTCGTCGCCAAATTGCACGTCGTTCTGCAGATTGCCAAGAACAGAATCGTGCTTGAGCAGATGCGCCAGCGTTTTCGGATCAGTCAGGTCATTGACTGCAACAAAATCGATTTCAGGGTTACCTAAAGATGCGCGCAATACATTCCGGCCGATGCGGCCAAAACCGTTGATGCCAACCTTTACTGCCATGGCAAATTACCCTCCTGTGATGAACGATGAATATAGTGGATACATTCCCATTGTACGACGCCGCGAGGGACTGCCCGCGTGATGCGGGACACACGCAACTGTGCGGATTCGAACCGGCTGTACTCGCAAAAGAAGTTATGCTGGAATTGCAAGCGAAATTCTCTGACGGGCGCTCCGGTGACTGTGCAGTTTCAGGGCGAAGTGGGAGGAAATCGACATTCGGTTTGCAGCGCGTGCTGCCAATGTGTTACAAGCGCATCATGCGCGATTGGGTGCGCGAAAAACTAATGAGACGTCGCAAGAAGCCGGTGACCAACAATTCCGAGTCAACTGGAAAGATTGGCCACGAGATTCCGCAAAACCAGCCAACACCATTACAACCGTCGTATCCTCAATCGCTCGAGCGCGAGGATAGTGCGAAAGTACCTGCTCGAGCGGAACGCGTCGAGCCAACTCCTGTTGTCGACGCGCCTGAAGCCGCGTCCTCCGCTGGATCAGACGAAAAAAAATCGGGTCGTCAATGGAAAAATCGGCATGGAAACCGTTCCGAAGGGCAAGTGGCCGGTGGTCGCCTGCCGAAGGCGGAACCCCAAAGCAGCGGAGAATTGTCAATTCCAGAGCAGAATCCCAATTTGGTGATGGAGACGCAGCCCGAGTCTCTGGGGCAGCCCCCGGCGGAACTGCAGGCGTCGAAATCTCCAAAGGGCTATGTGGTGCTGGCGATTGGATTGCCTGGATCCGGCAAGACGACCTGGTTCAAACGTCGCGGAGTCACGCCGCTTTCCAGCGATATGCTGCGCAGCATTCTGTTCGACGACATTACCGAACAGCGCTATCAGGGACTGGTGTTTTCAACACTGCGTTCTTTGTTGCGTGCGCGTTTGATTGCGAAAATGCCGTGGAACTATGTCGACGCAACCAATCTTTCGCCGCATGAAAGACGCCAGTGGATCAAGATGGCCCGCAGCTTTGGTTATGAAGCGCATGCCGTCTTTTTCGATGTGCCGTTTGAGGTGTGCATGGAGCGAAACAGGCGCCGCGATTACATGGTGAATGAAGCCGCGATGCGCAGTATGGCAGAGCGACTCCGCCCGCCATCTTTCAAAGAAGGTTTTCATAAAATCACCGTGGTGCGCGTGAAAAGCAGCGCGGAAAGCTCTCCGGAGTCCGCTATTCCGATGGCCTGACGGTCATTTCAACCATCGACGGGGCCGCCTCATCGCGGTCCTGTCGCTCCTGCAGTGGCGAATCTTGCGACAGCTTGCATGGATGCCGCATCTCAACCTGCGATGAAGCCGGAATCTCTCCATCCCGCTGCAATTGGGGCATCGTTCCCGTCCAATTCCGCGTCGAGAGCAGAACCTTGGTTGCGCGGAACGCTGACGGAGTTTCCCGCAGAGCCACGCGCCGTGCTGCATGCGCTAGAACTAGCGCGAGAAGACATCGCACAATGGTGCGGGCCGCTCCCCGCAGAAGAGATGCACGCGCGTCCGTATGGACTTGCTTCGGTGGCGTTCCAAGTGCGCCACATCGTCGGCAGTCTGGATCGCTTACTGACGTACGCGGAAGGGAATGCGCTGAACGCGCCCCAATTGAAAAGACTTGCGGCGGAGATGCTTCCTGAAGGAAACAAAGAGGAAATCCTGGAGGAGTTTGAAGCCGGCTTGCGAGGTGCGGAACGGAGGATTCGTGCAATCGATCTTGGGAGCTGGCAAGAACCGCGCGAGGTGGGCCGCAAGAAGTTACCGACCACGGTGGGCGGCCTGCTGATCCATTGCGCGGAACACACCCAACGCCATGTCGGCCAGGCGATTACGACCGCGAAGATTCTTTTTGCGTTGCGAGACAGTCGTCCGGCTAGGAGCAGTTTTCCAGTTTGAGAAGTGCCATGATTCTGCTCAGGATGACGTTTCTACGTTTGAGCCGTACGCCAGAACCTGGCAAACCGCATTAAGGGTTCACCGAACCTGCTTCCTCGGTGATATGCCCCATCTTGTCGCGCTTGACCTGCAGATATTTTTCGAAGCTTTCCTGGGATTCGACGGCGGAGGATACTCGTTCGACCACTCGAATGCCGGCCGATTCCAGTGCAGCCACCTTGTCCGGATTGTTCGTCATCAGCCGAACCTGCGAGATGCCCATCAGTTTGAGAACTTCCGCCGGAAGCTCATAACCGCGGCAATCTGCTTTGAATCCTAATTGCTCATTGGCTTCGACAGTGTCGAGACCTTTATCCTGCAGCGCATAGGCCTGCAGCTTCGGCATTAGCCCGATACCGCGACCTTCCTGCTGCTCGTACAACAGGATTCCCGAGCCTTCCTCGGCAATGGTGCGCAGTGCAAGCTCAAGTTGCAGGCGGCAATCGCAACGAAGCGATCCGAACACATCGCCTGTCAAACATTGCGAATGGATGCGCACGATCGGGGGCGCACTCGAAACATCTCCCATGACCAGGGCGACCATTTCCTCGGAGGGGTTCGACTGGGTCGGCTCCGTCGTGCATTCTGAATCGGGGGCCTCAGCCGCACGCGATCCTACGAAGCCAAAAATACGAAAATGGCCCCAGCGAGTCGGGAAGTCGGCTTCAGCAGCTTTGCGCACACTTTCAAAGGGCATACTTCAATTATAGGTCCGCAATCTTCCCTGCGAATCCAAACGGCGGACGGAGTAAAGTGAAGTCGTGATTGATTCCAAACTCATCCTGATCACGCTGTTGGTCAAGCTTGGCGTCGCGGCCGCGTTTTCCAGCGCGCTCTCGCGGTCGATGGTGTTCAAAAACCTGCTGCTCAGCACGCGCCGCAGCGCCGGCCAGATGCTGGGATTGCTGGCCTGTATCTGCGTTCCGCTGACCCTTGGGGTATGGGTCCGGGTGGTCGTGCCAAACTTTCTGGCCGCCGATATTTCCTTTGAAGCCGTCATCCTGGTGGCCCTGTTGCTGGGCACAACGCCGGCCATCGTCGCCGGGGCGTTTCTTTCGATTCCCGCAGTGCTGCATCGCGAATATCTGACCTTGCCGTTCAATCTGCTCGTCGCGTTGATTTTTGGCACCTATCGCGCCTTTGTTTCCGAGGAGGATATCTGGTCTTTTTCTCCGTTTGTTGACCTCAGCATCTATCGCTGGATTCGCAGAAACCTGACGCGCCCGCGTGTCGACCGCCAGATTTTGCTGCTGATGCTCATCCTTGGCATGCAGGTGATGCACAACTGGATCTCGCATCTATACCCACGCCGGTTGTTCGCGCTGCATACGGATAGCTGGGTATTGTTTCTTGCCATCTGTCTCTGCGCTCCCATGGTGGTGGGGATTCCGCTGAAAATCTGGAATGCCATCCGCATCGAGCGCAAGCTGGAAGAGCAGGAAAGACTGCTGATGGATGCGCGCTTGGACGCGCTGCAGCGGCAGATCAATCCGCATTTTCTGTTCAACACGCTCAACTCCATCGCCTCGCTGGTACGATTTCGACCGGAACTGGCTCGTGAACTGATCGTCAAACTGGCGAGTATTTTGCGAGTTCTGCTGCAGGACCGTGACGACCTGATGCCGCTGCGGGAGGAATTGCAGTTCGCCGACGATTATCTCGACATTGAGGTTGTTCGCTTTGGGATTGAGAAGTTGCGCGTGGTGAAAGATATCGCTCCGGAGACGCTGGAGATCCTGGTGCCCAGCATGCTGCTGCAGCCTCTGATTGAAAACGGCATCAAGCATGGGCTGGAGCCCCGCATCGGCGGCGGCACAATCACCTTGCGGAGCCGGTTGCAGAACGACAAACTGGTGATTACGGTAGAGGACGACGGCGTCGGCATGCCGGTTGAAAATGGGCCGCCGGTCCATCGCGGCGGACTCTTGCAGTCAGGCACAGGGGTTGGAATGCGCAATGTGCGGGAGCGGATGCAGGTGCTCTGTGGCCCGGACGCAGGCTTCGAGATTCTTAGTCGTCCGGGCCGCGGCACGCGCGTCATCCTGACCATCCCGATCAACTCCGCCAATACGGCGACTCAGTGGCCGGAGTTGCGCAGGATTGACTCGTAAAATTCCTCGTACTTTGGAATCACGCGAGAAGCACAATAGATGCGCTGGGCTTCCTGTCGGCCGACATGTGCCATTTCGTGCAGGCGTTCGCGATCCTTCAATAAGCCGACCGCGGCGGCGGACATGGCGTCCACATCGCCTACGGGGAATAGTAGGCCCGTAACGCCATCTTGAATCAATTCCGGAACGCCGCCGACATTGGTGCCGATGGTAGGAACTTCGCAGGCCATCGCTTCCAGAGCCGCAAGCCCAAAAGACTCCAGTTGGCTCGGCATCAGCATCAGGTCAGCCGCGGGCAATAGATGGTTCACTTGATCGTGCTTGCCAACGAAGGCGATGCGATCGCTGATTTTGAGCGATTTTGCCAGCCATTCTGCCGAAGAACGCTCCGGACCATCGCCTATCATCAGTAATCTGGCTGGGATTTCTTTGGCGACATTGGCAAAAATGCGGATCACATCTTGAATTCTTTTGACGGGACGGAAGTTCGACAGATGAACCAGGACGGACTCGCCGGGTTCAGCGTATTGGGCGCGAACAATTTTGCTTGCCTCCGGATCGCGCAGGTAGACGTCGCAATTGACGAAGTTCGTGATGACATGGATCGGACGAGTCGTCGAGAACGTTTCAATGGTCTTGCGCCGCAGATAGTCGGAGATAGCGGTGACCCCGTCACTCTCGTCGATAGCATAGCGGGTGATCGGCAAATACGCGCGATCTGCCCCTACCAGGGTAATGTCGGTACCATGGAGGGTGGTCACAAAGGGAAGTCGTCGGCCGCTGCGCGCCAGCATTTGCCGAGCCAGCATCGCGCTGACCGAGTGGGGAATCGCATAGTGAACATGCAGCAGGTCCAAGTTGTAGTACTCCGCGACCTCCGACATGTGAGTCGCCAAAGCCAGGGAGTACGGCGGAAATTCAAACAGTGGATAATTCGAGACTGGGACCTCATGGAAATGAATCCGCTCCTCGCGACCGCTGAGGCGAAAAGGCTGTGCGTACGAGATGAAGTGAATGTCATGGCCGCGATTGGCCAATTCGATTCCCAACTCCGTGGCGACTACGCCGCTGCCGCCATACGTCGGATAACAAGTGATGCCAATTTTCATAGTCGGTCGCTTTCTGCATCCATAGATGCCGGCCGATGACTGCCGGCTACTTATTCTTACGGCTCAGTGGTGAGCGGTGGTCGCCGTTAGCTGCCAAAATTGATCAACTCGGCGTGGAATCCGGTGCCGCCAAGAATCGATGGAAGCCTCTGAAGTGAGGCCAGTTCGACCTGGCGCGATTCCTGCAGACGCGTCCGCGTCGCCGCCAATTCATCATCCATGTAGGCGGGATGGCAGACCAGTTCAAAAGTACCGTCCGGCAGGCCATCCAAGAGAGCACGCAGCGTGGCATCATTCAGCGTTCCAGTCGCGGCGACGCCCACGCAACCCTGCGTAGTGATAAATTCTCGCTGCCGTATCAATTCCCAGAAACTGTGACGCAGCGTACCCAGCAAGCGAACCTGCCAGGCGCGAACAAGTCCAGCGCCGGGAGTTGCCGCTACGCTCCACGCCGGTTCAAACGGATTCCGTATAGTGCGGATATTGCAGGCTTGTGCGGCACGCATCACGCACTTGAGAATCCGGGGAAACATATGTGTGTGCTTGTGCGTATCGACATGCGTGACGGCAACACCGGCTTGCTGCAGCCGCAGAATTTGCGCAACCGCTTCCCGTTCGATGTGGGCGCTGTCAATCCGGCCAAGATACAGGTCGCGAACAAATTCCCCAAGTGTGGTGCGAAACCGTGGTTCGTCGCCACGCTTGCTGGAGGTACTGAGTAGAGTGGGAATGGCTGTCGGATTCGCAACCGGGGCTCCATCCACCAGGACAATATGACAACCCACGCCGAGACTCTTTTGTTGCTGGGAAACTTCAACCGCCTCGTGAAAGTGAGGAGCTGCGGCCATCAATGTGGTTGAGGTCAGCGCGCCCAATTGATGCAGATCTCGCACGGCACGGTTGATGCCGTCGGTCAGTCCAAAGTCGTCTGCATTCACGATGAGTCGGCGCACTGGGATGAGTCTATCAAGTGTCGGCGATGCTGCACGGCAGAGACGCAAGAAGACGTGTTGGGCCGGTTGGCTTGACCAGGAGCGATAGAAAGGGAAAATTTCACCCCTTAGAGTCTGCGCAGCAACTCAGGAAGAGCTCTCAGGATTTCAAATGCTCTCGAATGTGAATGCTGGTTTCTGGGGATAGAGGAAGACTCCCCAAATCAGAGGCCATCCATCTCGGTGACTAACTGACTGCCACGGGTATCAGCTGCCCTGGGCGCGGGACCGGCAACGTCCTTTCGATGGATGCCGTGGTTCTCCGGTTTCACTTTGCCGTACCGCATGGAATCTTGGGTTAGGACCATGCGGGGCAGACGGCACACTGATGCAAACCTGCGCCCGTTCCGGCCAGAAACGAGTTCTACGCGGCCTCATTTTCCCGACTGGAAAGGAGAAGCGGGCAACCCCGCCTCGTTGTAGAGATTGCCGTCAGGATTATCACTCCACGAGTAGCGGACAAAGACCGGGTCTGCAATGTCCATATTCGAGACAACCACATTCTTGCCATCGATCTGTGCGTCGGCAGGCAGAAATTTCTTGTCGGCGCCTGCGATCTCGAAGCCCTTGAGTGCCCCGCCTTTCGCCACTAGGCCACTGCCGTGATCAAACCAGATGCGGATGGCATGGCCCTGCTGTGATTGCATCCGGAACAGCGGCCCCGAATACTCGATTGGCTCGCCATAGGCAACGCCCCTGGCCACCAGCGCGAGCCGGTGTCCAACATCCTGCTTGTCCCTGGGATGGACGGTAGCCGGGTCGCCAATGTCGATCGTCACAGCCATCCCTGTGTTCCGTAGCACAAGCGCTTGCCTCTGCGCCTCGCGAAGCTCCGGCCACCCGTCCCCCGACCCTGAATTAAAATTGGGCAACTGGACGAAGAGGAACGGGAAATTGCCCTCTCCCCATTGGCGACGCCAGTCTTGAATCAATGTCTGGAACAAACGCGCGTAGACGGGCGCCTGTTCGACGCTCGCATTGTTCTCGCCCTGGTACCAGATCACTCCACGAATCGGGAAATGCGTTATTGGCGCGATCATCGCATTGTAGAGTCCCCCCGGTGTGACACGCGAGACGACGTCCACACGGTCGGTAAAGACAGGCTGCGGTTTGCCCTCTGCTTTCGCGCGGGCCATTTCCCGGTCCTCGTATTCCTTCTGCGGAATCAAGCTGGATTCATCTTCCATCCTCAGCGCCCAGGAGGCGAAGACGGGCATCAATGAAGCATCTGCGGAGATCGCCCGCGTGCTGGTCCATGCTTCGGCTGAGGTTCCGCCCCAGTCGGATTCAATAAGACCGATCGGCACCTTCTGATCCGCCTCAATCTCTTTGCCAAAGAAGAATGCCACGGCGGAAAAATCCGGAGCCGTTTCCGGCGAGCACGCCACCCAACTTCTGGCGGACACTTCGTCAAGCGGATAGGGCGATGTGGACACCTTGACATGGAAGAGGCGAATGTTGGGCTGGTTCGCGTGCTTCAATTCTGATGCTGCATTAAGGACCCCACGTGTGGTGAATTCCATATTTGACTGACCCGATGCAACCCACACGTCTCCGACCAGAACATCCGACAGGCGGATTGTATTGCTGCCCCGGACCAGGATATCGAACGGGCCGCCAGCGGTACCAGGTGGCAATACCACCTCCCAGCGGCCAAATTTTCCGGCAATTGCCTGGCGCGTCTCGCCACGAAAAGTGACGGAGACAGTCTCGCCTGCATCCGCGCTCCCACGCACGGGCACGGGCAAGTTCCGTTGCAGGACCATATGGTCGGCGTAGATGGAGTCAAGCCTCACTTCAGCCAGAGCAGCCGATGCTGAAAGCATTCCTAAACATAGAAGCAGGAGCAGTACCCTTTGACGTTTCATCCTTGTGTATCCCTTCCTCTGTCTTTGCCCCAGCCGCTCAGCCTCAGGCCTACAGGAAGCAGGGCCGGAGATGCAGAAACGAGGACGTCCAATACCCGAACTCCAAAGAGTGGTGGTTGCATTTTTCTCTGCGGCGAAGTTTCGGGGCCTCTCCTCTGCCGATTGACCATGGGCAAGGTTATCCAGATATTGTGGACTGGAAGGCATTGCCGGTGTACACAAAAAGTTGCTCTGACCAATCATTGCTTCCCTATGATACTATAATACTACAGTTGTAACTAAGTGGCAAAGAGCAGAAGCCGTTGTTTTCGGTAGTGGAAGAACTGAGCGAGGAATTGATGTCGTCTTCGCCACTCAGACCAGTCGAGAAGATGTTCCAGGCTGTGCCAGCCGCCGCGCAGCGCGAAATACTACAGTTGTAGATAGAAGACTGGTAGCGGCGATCCGCGCTTTCGGTAGTGGCAGCGAAGAGCATGAAACTGGTGCCGTCTTCGCCATCGCGACCAGTGG
>JAJYSL010000177.1 GCA_021793595.1 Acidobacteriota bacterium | reverse complement strand
CTTATGAATTTCACGGTCCAGCATAAAGAAGTTGACCTTCATGCTCAGCTCGGCGGCACGCTCGAAACACTCGACATCGTCCCCTATATAGAGGCCATTGATGGCGAGCTTGCCGGCGGCATTCTTGCTGACAACCGTAAGAACGTAGACGATGGGCAGGTTCTGGGCAAAGTGGTCGCTGGCATAGTTGAGAACATCTCGCACGGGATTGTTGGCGCGGCCCATCATGCGCTCCATGCCATAGACGGCGCCGAGGAAATGACTACGATGGATCCCCAGGACGCCGCCCGTACCAATAAAAATATTTTTGTTGTAGTTAGCCATGCCGACCACTTCGTGCGGCACAACCTGCCCAATGGACAGGATGAGATCGTGGCCGCCGTCGCGCAGCAGCTTGTTCACCTGGATGGGCACGGTATAGTCGAGCTTGCCTTCGCTAACTTTGTTCACAAACGCAGCCGGTACTTCGCCGAGGGTGACAATGTCATTTCGCCAATCGTGAACGCGGAACAGGTGGCGGGGAATGGCGCCAAACATGGTTTGAATTTCGCGATCGGTCATCGCGTTGTGAGTGCCCAGAGCGGGAAGAACGTCGCTGAGCGCTTCTCCGTAATATTCCCAGGCATATTCGGCAAGCATGCCGCTCATGGAGTGCATGCGGGTGAAATCCGGAGGGACAGCGAGGACCTTGTTACGGCGGCCAAGTTTCTCCAGGGCCGCAGAAAGGCTCGCTTTCACCTCGACAGGCGAAAACTCAGTGGTTGGCGATCCGGAGGCGAAGAATAAGCTCATCAGCTCCCCATGGTATTCCCATTCCGCCAACAGGAAAAGCGCATGCGCCTTCCCGATGTGTCGCGGATACCATAGGCTGGAAGTGGAGGGATTATGTCGTCGAACCAGGCAGCCGTGTCGCGCCAGCACGCTTCCACCGGGCCCTCTGTTCCGCAATTGCCGGAGCCAACCTACGCCGAGCGGGTTCGCACCCTCCTGTCACTCACGTCGATCGCAACTCTATCGACCCTGTCGCGCAAGCATCCCGGTTTTCCCTTTGGATCGCTGATGCCGTATGCCCTCGATTCCGCTGGATGTCCCATTTTTCTGATCAGTACTATGGCAATGCATACGCAGAATCTAAAGGCAGATTCCCGCGCCAGCCTCTTCGTCACTCAGGCTGCGGCCAATGGGGATCGCCTTGGGGCAGCTCGGGCGACGCTGGTTGGGAATGCTATGCCGGTGCCAGAAAAGGACCTCGCTTCGGCGAGGGAAATCTACCTGGCACGTCACGAAAACAGTCGTTACTGGGTAGATTTTGCCGATTTCGGCTTCTTCCGGCTCCAGCCCGTGGATTTCTATTATGTAGGTGGATTCGGCGTAATGGGGTGGGTAGATGCCGGCGAATATCAGCATGCATCGCCCGATCCACTGGTAGAATCTTCCGCCGATATTCTCGCCCACATGAATGCGGACCACGTGGATTCCATGATCCTGCTGGCGCGAGCGCACGCGAAGTTGGAAGCGACCGAGGCGACGATGACCTCCGTCGACCGCCTTGGATTTTCTCTACGACTGAAAACAAATGAGGGAATGAAGGGCGCGCGCATCAATTTTCTTCGCGAGGTTGCGACGCCGCAGGAAACCAGAAAAGTGCTGGTGGAGATGGTGCTGCAGGCGGAGAAGACCTTCTGACATAAGGCGCGACAACCTCGCGAAATCACCAACCGAACCTTTCCTAACGTCGACCGCAGTGATTAGCTTTTCCTGTGGTCAAGCCACATAACTCTGTGTCGTACTCATGTGGCTTGAACACAGGAGATGACGATGGCCGATGTGAAGCTCGATCTGTTGCAAAGCACTTTGGATTTGATGGTGCTGCAAACGCTGGCGTGCATGGATTCCCTGCACGGCTATGGCATCGCCCGCAGCGGCCGCAACCAACTGGCCAAAGACGCGGCGTACTGGCATCGATTGTCCGGGGTCATGGGTCGAGTACTGGCCATGGCGGCATCTTTCTTCATGGCACAGGTGATTGCGACTCTGCTGTTTGGAACCGCTCCTACCGACCCCATCCCATTTGCCGGGACTATTCTGATTCTCAGCATTGTGACACTTGTGGCGGGCTATCTGCCGGCACGGCGCGCGTCCAAGATTGACCCCATGATTGCGCTCCGTAACAACTGAGCGAAACGCGCTGCGAACCGTGCCCTGGCCGCGTCAAAAGCAGACTTGAGCATGGCTAGCGGGCGCGTTGGCCCCGGGGGGGAAGCGTCGCCGCTCCTCGATTCTGCATCCCCCGAAGGACGCGCCAATTGAGGCTCTTGCGGGTTTTATGAAGCGATAAAAGCGAAATCGGAAGATGATCGCAAATCCTGGTATAAAATAAAACTCTTCAGCAACAGTTGCAGAGCGGATCAGTGTGTCTCGCTCGCGAGACGCCCCCGGCGATCCGTACCATATTCAGGTTTCCAGATCGTGGAAGCTACGCAGAGGAATTAATGACGAATTTCCAAGCAGTTTCCGGCTTACCGTCCGCACAAGGTCTCTACCATCCAGACCATGAACATGATGCGTGCGGAATTGGATTTGTCGCCAGTATTCGCGGAGAGAAGAGCCACGAAATCATCCTGAAAGGGATACAGGTTCTTATCAATCTGACGCATCGTGGCGCATGCGGGTGCGATCCGGAGACCGGCGACGGCGCTGGCATTCTGATCCAGATTCCCCACCGTTTCTTCGCCCGCGAGTGTGCGCAACTGGGCTTCTCGCTGCCCGAGCCTGGCTCCTATGCCGCTGGCATGGTGTTTCTGCCGGTGGAAAAGCTCAATCGGCTGCAATGTGAGGGAATTTTTGAAGAAATCGTGCGCGAGGAGGGGCTATCCGTGTTGGGTTGGCGGGATACCCCTGTTGATGGCAACGCAATTGGCCGCGTGGCCCGTGCCAGCCAACCCTATATTCAACAGATCTTCGTTGGCAAACCTGACGGCATGGATGAAGATGCCTTCGAACGCAAGCTCTACGTGGTTCGTAAGCGCACCGAACAGGCAATTGCCGCCTCCGGAATAGAGGACAAAGAGTTTTTTTATATTCCTTCCCTTTCGGCTCGCACCATCATTTACAAAGGTTTGCTGCTGGCACCGCAAATCGCAAGCTTCTATGGGGAATTGTCCGACCCGGAAGTCACCAGCGCGCTTTGCCTGGTTCATCAGCGATTTTCGACCAACACATTTCCCAGTTGGCGCCTGGCGCACCCGTTCCGTTATGTCGCCCACAACGGGGAAATCAACACCTTGCGCGGCAATGTGAACTGGATGCAGGCGCGCCAATCGATTCTGTCTTCTCCAGCGTATGGCGACGACATGCAAAAGGTGTTTCCTATCATTGAAGAAGGCAGCAGCGATTCCTCGGCCTTCGACAATGCTGTCGAACTGCTCTACCAGTCCGGACGATCCATGCCGCACGTCATGGCTATGCTGATTCCCGAGTCCTGGGCGGGAAATCCGCATATGAAACCGGAGAAGCGGGCGTTCTATGAATATCACGCGTCCCTCATGGAGCCATGGGACGGGCCCGCCGCAATCGCATTTACCGATGGCAGAGTAATTGGCGCAACGCTAGATCGCAACGGACTGCGTCCGGGCCGCTATGTCGTCACCAAGGACGATATCGTCGTTTTGGCATCGGAAGCTGGAGTCCTCGATGTTCCGGCCACAAACGTCAAGAAAAAAGGACGCTTGCAGCCCGGGAAGATGTTCCTGGTGGATACGGTGCAGCAGCGCATCATTTCCGACAAGGAAATCAAGCAGCAGTTGGCTTCGCGCCAGCCTTATGGCGAATGGTTAGAGCAGAACCAAGTCACATTGGACCAGTTGCCCGAGCCTTCTCGTGTTTATGCGGCCAATCCTGACACGCTTTTGCGGCGTCAACGGGTGTTTGGCTACACGGAAGAAGACTTGAAGATGATTCTGGAGCCGATGGCGAGCAAGGGAGAGGAACCTGTTGGCTCCATGGGAACGGATACTCCGCTGGCTTGCCTATCGGACCGGCCGCAGATGCTGTTCAGTTATTTCAAGCAGCTCTTCGCTCAGGTCACCAATCCTCCCATCGATCCAATCCGGGAAGAGATGGTGATGTCGCTGATCAGTTTTATCGGCAGCGAGAGAAATATTCTGGCGGAAACGCCCAAGAACTGTCATACGCTCAAGCTGCCGCACGCTATCCTGAGCAATCGCGAACTGGAAAAGTTGCGTCGCGTATCCACCGGGGATTTGCTGGCTACGACTCTGTCGACGCTGTTTCGCGCTGAAGACGGCGAAGCTGGATTGCTGCGCGCGCTCGACGAACTCTGCCAGCGGGCATCGCTCGCGGTTCGCTCCGGGTACACGCTATTCATTCTTTCCGACCGGGGCGCGGATGCGCAGTATGCGCCGATCCCCAGCCTGCTTGCGCTGGCCGCGGTTCATTATTTGCTGGTCCGCGAAGAAACCCGTACCCAGGTGGCTCTCATTCTGGAGTCGGGAGAACCGCGCGAAGTCATGCATTTTGCACTGCTTATCGGGTTTGGCGCCAGCGCAATCAATCCGTACCTGGCATTCGATTCGATTCGAGATCTAGCACACCGCGGCTATCTGGCCACTGGCATTACACCCGATACTGCGGTAAAGAACTTTATCAAGGCGGTCAATAAAGGATTGTTGAAGACATTTTCGAAAATGGGCATTTCCACCCTGCAAAGCTATCGCGGAGCCCAGGTATTTGAAGCCATCGGCTTGAATCGCGATCTGGTCGAGACCTATTTCCAGGGAACCGCCTCTCGCATTGAAGGTGTCGGGATGGATG
The DNA here is from genome assembly GCA_021793595.1 of Acidobacteriota bacterium. The sequence goes on along the minus strand of JAJYSL010000177.1, from coordinate 4,221 downwards.
TACTGGCGCGGGAAGCGCAGATGAAGCACCAGTATGCCTTTGCACCGCTCAATGATTCGCAAACGGATCTGGCTGTAGGAGGTGCGTACCACTATCGAGTCGGCGGTGAGTATCATCTCATCAATCCCGAGACCATCAGCAAGCTGCAGCATGCGGTGCAACAGGGAAATCCGAAAACCTTTCAGGAATATACCGACCTGATCGATCAGCAAAGCCGCAACATGTGTACGCTTCGCAGCCTGATGCGTATTAAGGAATCGAAGACGCCGGTACCGATCGAAGAGGTCGAGCCTGCCAAGGAAATCGTCAAGCGGTTTACCACCGGAGCGATGTCGTTCGGCTCCATCAGCAAGGAAGCGCATGAAACGCTCGCCATCGCGATGAACCGGATCGGTGGCATGTCCAATACCGGCGAAGGCGGAGAAGACGATCGGCGTTTCACTCCCGACGCCAACGGAGATTTGCGCCGCAGCGCGGTGAAGCAAATCGCATCCGGGCGATTCGGAGTCACAACGAATTATTTGATTAACGCAGATGAGATTCAGATCAAAATGGCGCAGGGCGCGAAACCTGGCGAAGGCGGCCAGCTGCCCGGCCACAAAGTGGATGAGATCATCGCCCGGCTCCGTCACTCCGTTCCGGGAGTGGGGCTAATTTCTCCGCCTCCGCACCACGACATCTATTCCATTGAAGATCTGGCGCAGTTGATTTACGACCTGAAGAACGTGAATCCAAGGGCACGCATTGCTGTGAAATTGGTTTCGGAGGTCGGTGTCGGCACCGTGGCAGCCGGCGTTTCCAAGGCTCACGCCGATGTTGTGCTCATCAGCGGAGATAGCGGAGGAACAGGTGCTGCGCCGCTCAGTTCCATCAAACATGCTGGAATCCCCTGGGAGCTTGGTCTGGCAGAAACGCAGCAGGTTCTGTTGCTGAACGACCTGCGCAGCCGCATTCGCGTGCAGACCGATGGCAAACTGCAGACCGGGCGGGATGTCGTGATCGCAGCATTGCTCGGCGCGGAAGAATTCGGCTTCGCCACTGCTCCGCTGATCACCATGGGTTGCATCATGATCCGCAAATGCCATCTGAACACGTGTCCAGTCGGCATTGCCACGCAGGATCCTGAACTTCGTAAGCGTTTCCAGGGGCAGCCGGAACACGTCATCAATTTCTTTTTCTTCCTGGCGGAGCAGGTTCGCGAGTACATGGCAAAGCTGGGCTTCCGCACGGTCAATGAAATGGTAGGTCGTGTCGACATGCTGGAAACGCATCTGGCAGCCGAACACTGGAAGGCGAAAGGGATCGACCTGACATCGATCCTGTATCACCCGCCTTTGCCGGCCCGTGTTGCGCGGCACTGTGTTCAGAAGCAGGACCACGGACTGGAACAGGCTCTCGATCATCGTTTGATCGAGCTAGCGCAGCCCGCTCTGGCTGATCGGCAGCCGGTGGAAGTCTCGCTTCTGATCCGCAACATCCATCGCACCGTGGGTGCCATGCTGGGCGGCGAAGTAGTGCGACGCTACGGAGCGCAGGGACTTCCGGATGAAACGATCCGCTTCCGATTCCAAGGATCTGCGGGCCAAAGTTTTGGAGCATTTCTGCCCAATGGAATTACTTTGACGCTGGAAGGCGAAGCCAACGACTACGTGGGGAAAGGGCTTTCCGGCGGTAGAATTATCGTCTTTCCGCCGCGCAACTCCAGCTTCCAGCCGGAAGAGAGTATCCTTGCCGGCAACGTGATTCTCTACGGAGCGACCAGCGGCGAGGTCTTCTTGAATGGAATCGCCGGTGAGCGTTTTGCCGTGCGTAATTCCGGAGCTACAGCGGTTGTGGAAGGCGTGGGAGATCACGGCTGTGAATATATGACCAACGGACTGGTAGTCGTGCTCGGTGCTTGCGGTCGCAACTTCGCGGCCGGTATGAACGGCGGTATCGCCTACGTGTTCGATGAACGCGGCGATTTCACAGAGAAACGCTGCAACCCGGCTTCGGTGGATTTGGAGCCTGTGAACGATGTGCAGGATATCGAAGACTTGCTGCTACTCATTACTCGGCATCGTGATTTGACGGGCAGTCCGCGTGCCGGTTGGATTCTCGACAACTGGACCGAGAGCCTGCCTAAATTTATTAAGGTATTTCCGAAGGAATTTAAGCGCGTGCTTCGTAGCCGCGGAGAACTACACGTACTACCAGGAGAGATTCCAACATTGGCAACAGTCGAGCAGGTGCAGCATGGGTAAAACGACTGGATTTATGGAGTATTCGCGCGAACTTCCCGAACGGCGTCCGGTTGCGGAGCGGATCAACGATTGGGTTGAGATTTACCGATCGTTTCCTGAAGAAAAGCAGCAGGAGCAGGCGGCGCGGTGCATGGACTGCGGAGTTCCCTTCTGCCATACCGGCTGCCCGGTGAACAACATCATTCCAGATTGGAATGACCTGGTATACCGTGGACGCTGGAGAGAAGCGGTGCGCCGTTTGCACGCCACCAATAATTTCCCGGAGTTTACCGGCAGAATTTGCCCAGCTCCTTGCGAAGCGGCGTGCGTTTTGGGCATCAATGCTCCTCCGGTAACGATCAAGCAGATTGAAAAAAACATCATCGATCATGCTTATGAAGAGGGTTGGGTGCAGCCGGAACCGCCTGCGTTCTCCACTGGAAAGCGGGTCGCCATTGTTGGCTCCGGCCCTGCGGGCTTGGCGGCCGCGCAGCAACTGCGCCGTGCCGGCCACGCAGTCACAGTATTTGAGAAAGCCGATCGCATCGGCGGCCTGATGCGGTATGGAATTCCAAATTTCAAGCTGGAGAAAACCATCCTTGATCGCCGCTTGGAACAAATGCAGGCGGAAGGGGTGGAATTTGTAACCGGCGCGCATGTCGGCCACAATGTGCCCATCGAAGATCTTCAGCGCGACTACGACGCCATTCTGCTGGCCGGCGGCGCAGAACAGCCTCGAGATTTATCGGTACCCGGCCGGGAGTTGAAGGGCATCCATTTTGCGATGGAGTTTTTGCCGCAACAGAATCGACGCTGTGAAGGCGATACCGTTCCTGAAAGCCACGCGATCCTGGCAACTGGAAAACGGGTTGTAATTATTGGAGGAGGCGATACCGGCGCCGACTGCCTGGGAACAGCGCACCGGCAAAAAGCGTTGTCGGTCGAGCAATTTGAGATTATGCCTATACCTCCTCCCACACGCTCGCCGCTCACGCCATGGCCCTTGTGGCCGATGCAACTTCGCGTCGAGGGAGCACATGAGGAGGGTGGAAAGAGGAGTTGGAGTCTGGCCACCACCAAGTTTGTCGGAGATGAACATGGAAATGTGAAACAGCTCTTCGGAGTTCAGGTTGGGCCGCCTCCCAAATTTGAACCTCAGCCGGGCAGTGAATTTGTTATGGAAGCGGATCTGGTATTGCTCGCCATGGGTTTTCTGGGTCCGGTTCGCAACGGCATGCTAGACAAGCTTGGCGTCGCGCTGGATGGCAGAGGAAACGTGGCAACGAACAATAGCTATATGACATCGATTGAGGGTGTATTCGCTGCCGGTGACATGCGGCGTGGACAATCTCTAGTGGTATGGGCCATCTCCGAGGGACGGAAGGCGGCTGCGGCGGTCGATCAATATTTGCGGGACCTTTCCAGCGGCCGCGACACCCATGCATCCCGACAGTTGACGACCATAAAGTAGACGGCCATGGGAATCCTTGAGGATCAACTAACTGTCGTGCGAGGTGCGTACATGTTAGCTGAGCTGGCCAAGCCGATTGCCTTGATCCTTTGTATCCTGGCATTGTATGGGGTTTTCTTTGCGGCTTTTTTAGCACTGTCCGGCGACTTGCAGCAAAGGATGTGGAACAGCCTTCAACTTCTGTCCCTCGCCGGTGGAATCTCTCTCATCAGCGGATTGATCTTTCGGGAACCGGCGTGGGCCAGATCCGTCGAACATGCACGGCTCTCGCACACACTTCCTGTTCAAGTCTTCTGCTGGGCTTCCGGCATCATGGTTCTTCTGTTTCTCATCTCCTGGTATCTGGAGAGTCACTGCGTCTTCTACCGGACCATCCACTATTGACGGGTAGCCTGTCCCGCAGCATGGCTGCATCGGAAACGTCGCCGAAAAAGGCCTCAGGGCGCCAACCGTCCATCCATCGCGACCCGCGGGAACGCGCACCTTCCTACGCGTCAGAAGGTAAAAGCGTCACATTGGACATAATCG
>JAJYSL010000176.1 GCA_021793595.1 Acidobacteriota bacterium | reverse complement strand
GCATTTGGCGCTGCTCCGTGCACACGGTATCGTCGAGGGCCGGCGCGAGGGAACCACTGTCTATTACCGGCTGCTCACTCCGTGTGTGAGCAACTTTTTCACCTGCGCCACACAAATTTTGAAGGAAAGATCGAGGCAGGAATGAAGATTCATTGATCGGGCACCGATACAGCCAGAGTGAAACCGTAACACACTCCGGCATCTTCTTATCCAACTTCCGCTGCTACACCTTCGTTCCTTGACAATGCCGGTGCTGTTGAGAGGTATCCGTTCCGGAATAAAGAAAGCTTTTTTGTGGAGAGGACTACGATATGACGACTGAACAGAAACCGACAGTTGACCAGATTTTCGGCATGATGCGCAAAACGATGGGGTCAATTCCAACCGCGATGGAGAAGGCAACCTCAGTCGACGAAGGGTTGCTATATGAGCACCTGCGTTCAAGAGCCTACGCCATGCCCTCCGACGGTGCCTTGGACGAAGAAACACGGACCCTGATCTATCTTGCGTCCGCGCTTGCCGGCAGTAGCAAGGCGTGCATTCAGGCAATGGCCAACAAGGCGAAGATGCAGGGCATTGCGCCGGAAAAAGTATTGGAGACTGTGCGCATAGTGCGGTTCGCGTTGGCAACCAAGGTCATTGGCGACGCGGAGCCGGTTTTCGAAGCACTACAAAGCATCTAGCGAGTGCGCAGGCAAACCCGGAACGAGAACGATGACGCAGTCAGGTGAAATGACAGTGTTCCCAATCAAGCGAGACTCTTACGGCCCATCAGGAAGGAGGAGCGCCATTCTGCTCAGGCGCATATTCTCTCTGCTCTCGGTCGTCCTGCTGCTGCTTTTGTGGAGTGAGACACTCGCTGCGGCGCAATCGGTTGGGGAGGATCTCGAGTCCGCCTACCAGCAGGCGGCTCACTCCTCACCCCTCATTGCACAGGCTCGCGCCCAGATGGATGCCGATCTGGCGGGAAAACCTCTGGCGCGTTCCGCGTTGCTTCCGCATCTCAACGCGGCTGCCAGCGGAGGCATGAATACAGGGCGCGTAACGGGTTTCGGAGCCCAGACAATTTCCACCGGTTATCACTCCGACCTTTTCAGCGCCAGCCTGACCGAGTCCCTCTTCGACGGCCAAAGCCTCGTCGCTATGAAGCAGGCGGGCAGCCGGATCGAGGCCAGTCAAGCGGCCCTGGCGTATGCGCAACAGGTAGTCTCCCTTGAAGTCATGCAGGCGTACTTCGGCGTACTGCAAGCAAACGCGAATGAGCGGGTCGCACAGCAGCAAGTGGTGTTGCTGAAGGGCATCCGTGACCAGACAAATGCCACCTTGAAGGTTGGTACTGGAGACATCATTACTGTCCAGGAAGCACAGGCACAATTGGATGCTGCCAATGCCGATCAGATCGCTGCCAAGAATGCAGTTGCGGTAGCAAACAATCAGTTGGAACGTCTCACGCACCATCCAGTCGGGACCTTGCGGGATGTCACCACCCTGCAGGCAATCGGTCCTCATCCGGATACAGTGGACGAGTGGATTGCCGCTGCCCTTAAGAACCAGCCGCTGCTGCGACAGGCCAGGGCGACACTGCATGTTTCCGAGCAGCAGGTCCAGTATGCCGAGCGAGCACGCTGGCCAACCCTGACCCTGAGCGGAGTTGGACAGCATGCAGCCGGCACGCTGATACCGCCGGTCGCTATCGACCAGGTGGGCGCTTCCCTTAACCTTCAGATTCCGATTTTTGAGGGCGGACGCACGCGTGCAAGCATCCACCAGGCCCAGGCGCTCTCACGCGCCAGCAGGGAAAACCTCGTCAATATACAGGACCAGATCAGATTGGATACGCAAACCGCATTCCTCGATCTCAAGAACAGTGTTGCCCAGTATCACGCTGCTCAGCAGGCGGTCACCTCGGCGAAGGTCTCTCTCGACGGCACACGCAAAGGATATGAGATTGGGAGCCGGTCGATCATCGATTTGCTGACGGCGACGACGAATTACGCGGCAGCACAGCGCAACTACTATCTGGCTCTCTATACGCAACTGGTAGCCCGAACACAGCTCAAGGCGGCAGCGGGAGTGTTGACGCCACTGGATATTGAAGACATCAATTCTCTGCTCACTGGCAATGCCGCCAAATGAACAGGAACGTGGGTTGATTGGGAGATTCTCCATGATTTCGGTCAGGAAGCGCATTTCGATTTTGGCAATTGTGGTCCTTCTCGCTGCGGGTTTCTTCGTCTGGCGCAGGCTCATGCAGAAACATGTGAATAGCGACAGCGTCACGATCTATGGCAATATCGACATCCGGCAGGTACAGGTCGCCTTTAATGACAGCGAACGAATTGACAAGCTGCTGGTTGACGAAGGCAGCGTGGTACATGCCGGTCAGCTCATCGGCCAACTGGTTCCGCAACGCTTTTCCGATGCCGTGGCACAGGATCGATCCATTGTCGCGGCGCAGCAGCAGGTCGTGGCAAGGTTGCAGGCCGGTAGCCGTCCGGAAGAGATTGCAGCGGCGCGTGCGGATGTTGCCGCAGCCCAAGCCAATGTCGCCGCCTCGCAGGCCAACGTGAAGAACGCAGAACTTCTCTACCATCGCCAGCAAACACTCGCGAAGCAACAATACGTTTCGTTGCAGCTTCGGGATGATGCCGAACGCGGCTATCTGGCGCAGAAGGCCGACCTTGTTGCCAAGCAGCAGAACCTTGCGGCCCAACAGCAAGCACTGAAACTCGCCGTAATCGGTCCTCGCAAGGAAGACATAGCTGCGGCGGAGGCAACTCTGAAGGCCGATCAGGCTGCGCTGGCTCTGGCACAGAAACAATTAGCTGATACCCAGCTTTACGCCCCCGCGGAAGGCGTCATTCAGAACAGGATTCTCGAACCCGGAGATATGGCCACTCCGCAAACGCCCGTCTTTACTCTGGCTCTCGACAATCCCCTCTGGGTCCGTGCCTATTTGCCGGAAACGCAGATGGGCAAGGTCGCTCTCGGTATGCGCGCATGGATCCAGGTGGACAGTTTTCCCGGTCAACGCTTTGCTGGGTGGATCGGCTTCATTTCTCCGGTATCGGAATTCACCCCCAAGAATGTAGAGACGACGGAGCTGCGGTCTCAGCTTGTTTATCGCGTGCGTGTATACGCCTGCAATCCAGAGCATCGTCTGCGCCTGGGCATGCCGGCAACAGTTGTCATCCCTCTCAGCAACAATCCTGCCCAGGGAATCGATGCCCACCCCTGCGAGGACAAATAGCATGGGCATCATCGCCGTCAGGAACCTTTCGAAATCCTTCGGCAAGGGAACAGGCCGCAAGGATGCGCTGAAGAATATTTCCTTCGAAATCGCTGAGGGAAGTATGACGGCGCTCATTGGTCCAGACGGTGCGGGTAAGACAACGCTGCTTCGCCTCCTTGCCGGCATCCTCCAGCCCACTTCCGGAGGGATTCGCGTGCTCGACCACACTCTGCCCGGAGACGCACTGCAACTCCAGGCCCGGATCGGCTATATGCCGCAACGCTTCGGCCTCTATGAAAATCTCACGGTCGAAGAGAACCTTACGCTCTTCGCAGATCTGCACAACATCCCGAACAGCATGCGAAAAGCACGCTTCGATATGCTGCTCACCATGACGGCGCTGGGCCCATTCCGCGGGCGTCGGGCCGGGCAGCTCTCGGGAGGGATGAAACAGAAGCTGGGACTGGCGTGCACCCTGATTCACCCTCCGCAAGTGCTGCTTCTCGATGAGGCGAGCGTCGGTGTGGATCCTATTTCGCGCAGGGAACTGTGGAGCATCATCCGGCAACAGGTTGTCAATGAGCAGGTAACGGTGTTGCTGAGCACCGCGTATATGGATGAGGCCGAGCGATGCGATCATGTCATCCTTCTGCATGAAGGAGAGATTCTTGCGCAGGGAAATCCCTCGCAACTTATCGCACCCATGGAGGGCCGCTCCTTCCTTCTGAAGGAAACCTCCACTGCGCCGCGCAATCTTCAGTCGCAGATCGCCCGGTTACCCGGCGTGGTCGATACTGTGATCCAGGGCGATGGATTGCGCATCGTCATGGAGAAGGCGGAAGCACCGCCACTCCCGGACAGTGTGGCAGTTCATGGGCCTGCAAAGCCTGTTGCGGCCAGGCTGGAAGATGCTTTCGTCAGCTTGCTCTTCAGCCGCAGCTCGCATCATTCCATCCCGCTGCCACCGCACAGGAATTCAACAGGCGAAGATGACGCGGTTGTCGAGGTCAGGAACCTGTTTCGCTATTTCGGCGCATTTGCCGCAGTGAAAGATGTCAGTTTTTCTGTGCACCGAGGAGAGATATTCGGCCTGTTGGGAGCCAACGGCGCCGGCAAGTCGACAACGTTTCGGATGCTCTGCGGCCTGCTGCCGGCCTCTTCTGGGACGCTGCGGGTAGCGGGCGCTGATCTACGTACGGGCGCCGCGGCAACGCGCGCACGCATTGGCTATGTATCGCAAAAGTTCTCTCTCTATGGCACTCTGAGCGTCCAGCAGAATCTGTCTTTCTTCGCCAATGTCTATGGTCTCCAAAACCGCCAAAAAAAAGAGCGAATCGCCTGGGCGCTGGAGGAGCTGGAGCTGAAAGACTACATCGCGATGAACGCCGCGGAGTTGCCCCTGGGATACAAGCAGCGCCTTGCTCTGGCCTGCGCGTTGATGCATGAGCCAGGCATTCTGTTTCTCGATGAGCCGACGTCCGGTGTCGATCCGCTTGCGCGCCGCGAATTTTGGGCTCGTGTCAATGCGCTGGCCGAAGCAGGAACAACCTGCCTGGTGACCACGCACTTTATGGAGGAGGCGGAGTACTGCGACCGCCTGGTCCTGATGTCGCTGGGAGAGGTGCTTGCGGAAGGAGCGCCGGCAGAGATCAAGGCCAGGGTTAGGCGTGCGGATCAGCCCAACCCAAGCATGGAAGATGCCTTCATCTCTCTGATTGAAGAACACGAACGCGTCAGCCGGAGGGCGTCATGAACCGGATGCGCATCCAGGGTCTGATACGCAAAGAGATGTATGAAATACTGCGCGATCCCTCCAGCATTGCCATCGCGTTTGTGTTGCCTCTGGTGCTTCTGCTGATTTTTGGGTACGGAGTTTCACTGGACGCGCGAAGCATTCCTGTCGCCGAGGTGGTGGATCAGCCGACGTCTCTCACCGCATCTTTCCTTGCGGAGTTCGATCATTCTCCCTGGTTTCGCCCTACGCGCTACGTAGATCAGGCATCTGCGGAGCAAGCCATGATGGACGGCCGGGCTCAGGCCATTCTCTGGCTGCGCAGCGACTTTACACGGCTCGCACTGAGTTCCGGAGCGGCATCCATTCATCTCACCGTGAACGGCGTCGATGCCAATCAGGCGCGCATCATCCAGAATTACGTGAATGGGACCTGGCAGACCTGGCTGCAGCAGCAAGCGAACCTTCAAGGTCAGCCGCTTACGCTTCCAGTAGTGGCCGATGTACGCGTCTGGTTTAATCCCGCGCTCACCAGTCGGGACTACCTTATCCCCGGCCTCATTGCCATCATCATGACGCTCATCGGAGCCCTGCTGACGGCGCTGGTAGTCGCGCGCGAGTGGGAGCGCGGCACCATGGAAGGCATCATGGTCACCCCGGTAGCCAAGACGGAAATTCTGCTGGGCAAGCTGGTTCCATATTTTCTGATGGGCATGGGTGGAATGATGATGTCGACCGCGATGGCGGTCTTCCTGTTCCATGTGCCGCTGCGGGGCTCCTTGACGGTTCTTGTTGGAACTGCCGCGCTGTTTCTTCTCACTGCCCTGGGCATGGGCCTGGCGATCTCTGTCCTTGCTCGCAGCCAGTTTGTTGCCGCAATGGTAGCCATTGTCACTACGTTTCTTCCCGCATTCATCCTGTCCGGATTCCTGTTCGATATCCGTTCCATGCCGCGTGTTATCCGGGCGCTGACCCACATCGTCGCCGCACGCTATTTTGTGGCCACGCTGCAAACTTCCTTTTTGGCGGGAGACATTTGGCCCGTCATTCTGCCCAACGTATTGGGCCTGGCCATCCTCTGCACCATCTTTTTGGGCTTGTCTGTACTGCGGTTTCGCAAGAGGCTGGACTGATGCGAGCGACACTTCAGCGCGTATTTGCACTCGTCGTGAAGGAGCTGCTGGCACTGCTGCGCGACCCTGCCAGCCGGGCCGTTCTCATCGGTCCGCCGATCATTCAACTCATCGTATTCGGCTATGCGGCAACATTTGAACTCAGGCACGTTCCTTTTGTGGTTTACAACCAGGATAACGGGCAGCTCTCGCGTGAGATGGTTGCGCGCTTTGCGGGTGCGCCAAGTTTTGACCTGGTACAGCCTGTGCATGACCAAAAGGCGCTGGAACAGGCCATCAACAATAAGTCTGCACTCATGGCCATCGACATAGGCCCCAACTTCAGTGCGGATATGCAGCGCGGGCAATCAACCCATGTCCAAATCATTCTCGATGGACGAGACTCCAATACCGCCGCCATTGCCATGGGATACGTGCAATCCATCGTGACCCAGTTCAATCAGTCACAGCTTGCTCAGCGCGGTAGGAAAGCACCGGCAACCGTTCTTCTGGATCGAGCGTGGTTTAATCCAAATCTCGACTCGCGATGGTTTATCGTCCCCGGCATCTGCGGTATCCTCACGCTTTTGGTCAGTATGCTCACGACCGGCCTCTCCGTAGCGCGTGAACGCGAAATGGGAACCTTCGATCAACTTCTCGTAACCCCCATGCCACCGTCGGAGATTCTTCTGGGAAAGGCGTTGCCAGGGTTTCTGGTCGGCACTGCGGCAGGAACACTGATCATTTTCATGGCCGTGTTCTGGTTCCACGTCCCCTTCACAGGGAGCCTGCTGAGTCTTTATATCGGCCTGCTCTGCTTCCTCTTTTCATCTGTCGGAATAGGGTTGATGATTTCGTCTCTGGCCGTGACACAACAGCAGGGGTTGCTGGGTGTCTTTCTCTTCATGGTGCCTGCCATTGTTCTCTCCGGTTTCGCAACCCCGATCGCCAACATGCCCAAAGCCATGCAAACCATTACACTGCTGGATCCGCTGCGCTACTTCCTCATCGTGTTACGGGGCAGTTTTCTGGAGGGTGGCAGAACCTCCCTGTTCTGGCCGCAATATTGGCCATTACTTACGATTGGACTGATCTCCATGATCGTGGCGGGCAACCTCTTCCGTCGCCGCCTCACTTGATGCACCCTTTCTCCAACTAGCCATTTCCCCCATAGGTGTAGACCGATGCAGGAATGTCGCGCAGCTTTTTCGTGACCGGGTATCCAGCGACAGGTCTTCCTCGCTGGGGTGGAAGGAAAGCTGCACTGAACTCGGAAAGTTCACAGGAATAGGGAAAATGCTCCAGCCAGCCGTTCGGCGGCTGGCGAACGGCTGGCATGTCATGGAGCAGAAGCAGGGTTATCTCCTCTGGCCGGGTGTCTCCCGCGTGTCTTCGGCATGTTGACGATCCCCCATGGGGAGAAACGGGCGTTTGCGCTGGCCGGTGTAGATCTGGCGCGGGCGGGCGATCTTCTGCTCTGCATCCATATGCATTTCCTGCCATTGCGCCAGCCAGCCGGCTGTGCGCGGAATGGCGAACAGCGCTGTAAACATGGAGGGTTGAAAACCCATGGCCTGATACATGATTCCGGAGTAGAAATCGACGTTGGGATAGAGCTTGCGCGTGACGAAATAGTCATCTTCCAGCGCGATTCGTTCCAGCTCCAGGGCAATGTCGAGCTTGGGATTGCGTCCGGTAACCTCAAAGACCTGCTGGGCTGTCCACTTAATGATCTTGGCACGAGGGTCATAGTTCTTATACACACGGTGCCCGAAGCCCATCAGCTTGCCGTGTCCGTCTTTGACCTGCCGAATGTATGCCGGTACCTTATCCTTGGAACCGATCTCATCGAGCATTTTAAGCACCTGCTCGTTGGCGCCGCCGTGGAGGGGCCCGGACAAGGCCGCCGCCGCCGCCGCGACAGACAGGTAAGGGTCTGCCTGCGAGCTGCCCACCGAACGCATTGCGTTGGTGCTGCAGTTCTGTTCATGATCGGCGTGAAGGATAAAGAGAACATCCAGAGCTCTGGCAAGTACCGGGTTAGCAGCGTACTTCGGCTCCACCATTCGCCACAGCATGTTCATAAAGTTTTCTGGATAGCTCAAGTCGTTGTCAGGGTACACGTATGGGAATCCCACACTGTGCCGATAAGACATGGCCGTTATAGCCGGCATCTTCGCGATCAAGCGCTTGATCTGGAGCATCCGGGTGGCTGGATCATGAACGTTATTTGCGTCCGGATAGATGGCGGACAAGGCCGCCACCGTGCTCACCAGCATGGACATGGGATGAGCGTCGTAGCGGAAACCTTCCATGAACTTTCTGGTGGATTCATGCAGCATGGAGTGGTGAGTGATCTCATAGACCCAGTTCCTGAGTTCCGCCTCATCGGGCAATCTCCCGAAAAGCAGGAGATAGGCTACTTCGAGATACGTGCAATGTTCGGCGAGTACCTCGATGGGATAGCCCCGGTACTCCAGGACGCCGCGCTCACCGTCGATAAAAGTAATGCTGCTGCGGCAAGACGCCGTATTCGCAAATGCCGGGTCGTACATCATGAGTCCGAAGTCTTCGTCGCTTGTCCGGATTTGCCGCAGATCCATCGACCGAACGGTGCCATCCTCAATGGGCAGTGTGTAGGTGCGGTCCGTGCGGTTATCTGTGATGGTGAGGGTGTTCATTGCCATAAGGAATTCTCCACGTCTTCGAGTCTGGTGCCATGTAAAGACTTGCCCCGAATGCAATCCAGAGGCATGCCTGAGCCACAGCAAGTTGCTGACCGCTTTCCGGAAACGGCATCTATTGGCAGCTATTCATACTGCGCCCTCAGGGAAACGACTGTCTGTGAGCGCGGTCACATTTGGCCGAACCAGTCGGCGAACCGACTGGCCCACATTGTTCTTGTAGCACGGGATTTACTATGTCGATGCAATCTGCGTTTCGGGGTAGTTCCGCCGCTCCTTTGGGTTACCGAGTCTTTTCATCTGGATCCCTCGCAGCGCTGTCGCAACTCG
>JAJYSL010000175.1 GCA_021793595.1 Acidobacteriota bacterium | reverse complement strand
TAACGGAGCTGCCGTTCAACGTGCTGCAATTGACGCTCGACCCGCGCAATGTGACGCTGCGTCCGGAATATTATCCGGACGTAGACCCAGAGAAGTATGCCGAGGTGAAGCCGCTGATCTGGTTCTGGCAGATGTTCGATCGGTCCCCGGTAGGATTGAACGTCTGGCTCGGTTCTCGGTTTCGCTGCATGCTGGGCCATCACATTTTCAAACACATTGGCAAGCGTGTGCGGATCTATCGCGGGGTTGAGTTCACCTTTGGCTACAACCTGACGATTGAGGACAATTGCACGATCCACAAGTTTTCTGTGCTCGACGATCGGCAGGAGCTGATCGTTCCCGCTGGTACCAGGATCATGGACTACTCGCGGTACGACTCGACCGGGCAGGTCTCCTATCAAGCAGCCAATGCCGCAGAGTAAGGCCATGAAGATTGCAGCGAAAATAGGTTGAGTTGGAATAGGGCGCGGCGGTAGGGTCGTTTGGCTCCGGGGATATACCCCTCCCGCGTTTTGCTATACCATCGGCATCAGCGCATGAATTTACACGCAGTATTGATCATCTTCCAAATTGTGGTGCTGCTGTTTGCCATCAGCCTGCACGAGGCGTCGCATGGCTGGATGGCTTGGCGGCTGGGCGACCCGACAGCTCGAATGCTGGGCCGGGTGACGCTGAACCCCATCAAGCACATCGATCCATTTGGCACCATCCTGATACCGCTATTGTGCGTGTATGCCGGCTTCCCGCTAATTGGCTGGGCCAAGCCGACGCCGGTGACGACGCGCAATTTTAAGCACATTAAGCGGGATGACATTCTGACCACGCTGGCTGGGCCGGCGAGCAATCTGCTGACGGCAATTGTGGCTACGATGATCCTGCTGGTGCTGAAGTTTGTGAGCGCGGGCACGGTGATTTCCGCCATGATGGCGGCGCAGATGGGCATGATCGATCCTAATGTGATGCATGCCAGCCCGATCCTGTTTCCACTGACGCTGCTGCTGTACTATGCCGTGCTGTTGAACCTGATACTGATGGCCTTTAACCTGATCCCGTTGCCGCCGCTCGACGGTAGCCACGTGGTGCGCCACATGCTGCCCTACAATTGGCTGCGGGCCTACGACTCGATCGGGATGATTGGCTTAATCCTGGTGTTCCTGTTTGGCGGCCGTTTTATCGGGATGATCGTCAGCCCGATGCTGAACGTGTTCAACCATATCCTGCTTGGCATGTAGCTCTCCGCATCTGGCAAGCTGCCTATCTTTGTCCTGCTGCCCTATACTTTCGATACGATTGAAGCATTAGCAAAGGCAATCGACACATTCCGAGATCATGACCGAATCTATCCAATCGAAGGCCGATGAGCATGGCAGCGCCGCACCCAAGCGCGTGCTGAGCGGCATGCGTCCCACCGGCAAACTGCACCTGGGCAACTACATGGGCGCGCTGTACAACTGGGTGCGGCTGCAGCGTGAATATGAGTGTTATTTCTTTATCGCCGACTGGCATGCCCTGACCACGGATTATGCCGATACGTCGAACGTGAAACAGAACACGCTTGATGTGGCGTTGGACTGGTTAGGAGCCGGGCTCAATCCGGATCGGGCGACGCTGTTTGTGCAGTCCTGGGTGCCGCAGCACGCGGAATTGCACCTGTTGTTCTCCATGATTACGCCGCTGGGATGGCTGGAACGGGTGCCGAGCTATAAGGAGCAGCAGCAGCAAATTGGCGATGTTTCGGCGGGCGGCAAAGATCTGAGCACCTATGGATTTCTCGGCTACCCTTTGCTGCAATCGGCGGATATTTTGATCTACCAGGCGGACCTGGTGCCTGTCGGCCAGGACCAGGTGGCGCACGTGGAGCTGACGCGGGAAGTGGCGCGACGGTTCAACAACTTCTATCCGGACAAGCCACTGGTGCTTCCTGAGCCGCAGGCGCTGCTGACGCCGTCGCCGAAGCTGCCTGGAACGGATGGTCGCAAAATGTCGAAGAGCTACGGCAACACCATTCAAATGGCCGATCCGGAGCCCGTGATTCGCCAGAAATTGAAGACCATGGTCACGGACCCGGCGCGGATTCGCCGCAGCGATCCCGGCAACCCGGATGTGTGCCCGGTCTTCGACCTGCACAAGATTTTTTCATCCGCCGAGACGCAGCAGAAGGTTCGCGAAGGCTGCACCACGGCGGGAATCGGCTGTATCGAATGCAAGGGCTGGCTGGCCGACGCGGTGGTTGCCGAGCTGGCTCCCATCCAGGAGCGGCGACGCGGGTTTGAAGCCAGGCCGGACCAGGTGTGGGAGATTCTTCGCGACGGGTCGGCGAGGGCGCGTTCGCGCGCAGACCAGACCATGCAGCAGGTTCGCGATGCGATGCATTTGCCTCAAATTGAAACCGCTGCGGTGGGCACAGCTCGATGACGGATTCCGCTCAATCCCGGGACGAAGAGGCGCGCACGAAGGCCATGGAAATGGCCGAGAAGTTGAGTGCTGAGGTCTCTGCGCCGGCTGCGGAGGAAACAGCTGCGGTGTCACCGGAGCAATTGCATCTGCCGGCCGACCCGCCGTTTGTCCCAGAGCAGAGGGACAAAGCTGCCGAAGCCGCGGCCAGGGCGGCAGAACGCGCTGCCGAGAAAAAAGCGGCGCAGGAGGAGGCCAATACCTTCCCATTTGCCGTTACCGTGGGCCAGGTGTACGACGGACCGCTCGATCTTCTGCTCGACCTGATCCGCAAGCAGGACATCGATATCTACGATATTCCCATCGCCAAAATCACTGGGCAATTTCTGGCTTATATCGAAAACCTGAAGCAGTCGGACATCGATGGCGCAGGTGAGTTTATTTATATGGCGTCGTTGCTGATCCACATCAAGAGCAAGATGTTACTGCCGCGCAAAAATGATGGCACCAGCGATGCGGCCGATGAAGATCCGCGGCGGGAGCTGGTGGAGCGACTGCTGGAGCATCAGCGCTTCAAGAATGCGGCCCAGATGCTGCTGCAGAAGCAAATGCTGGAAGAATCGTCATGGACGAATCCGGCGATTCGCGAATTCATTCACGACGAGGGAACGGAACCCGAGATCGCTGCCGATACCGTGGATCTGGTGCGGATATTCCGCGAGATTCTGGATCGCGCACGGCAGCGACCGGTATTGAATGTGGACGAAGAGACGGTTACGGTGGCGCAGATGATCGACTACGTGCGGCGTCGGCTGGTGATGGAGGATCGTCCGGTGGGACTGCGGCGGCTGCTGCAGCATGTACAGTCGGAACGGGCGCTGATTTGCACATTTCTGGCCTTGTTGGAGCTGGTGCGGCTGCAGGCCATTCTGTTGCGGCAGACGGGCAGCTTCGGAGAAATTTACATCAAGAAACACGACAATTTTGAGTCGACCATGGTGGAAGGCCGGGACGACTGGCGTTGAAGCCGGTCGATGGCGCACGATTGGTATCCTGAAAACCAATGAGCTTAAAAGCCAAAATCGAAGCAGTGATCTACGCGGCCGAAGAGCCGATTACGCTAGCGCAGCTGGCCTCCATCTTTGCAGACGAGGTGCTCGCGGCGAGGGCGGCGGCCAGTCTGCCATTCGAGGTGACTCAACCGGAGAATGGCGAAGTTCCGTCGAGCGAGACTGCAGATGGAGATGCTCCAGCGGAACCCATCGCGGATGCCGCGCCTGCCGCATCGGGCGAAAGCTTGGGGGCGGGCGATCAACCTGCGCTGCCGATGGAAGATGCGGAGGTACGCAAACTGGCTCGTCTGCGAGAGCGTGAGGCAAGGCAGGCGTTACAACCGATCGTGGACGAGTTGATTGCGGATTATGCCAACGGCGAGCGCGGCATGGAGATTCGCGAAATTGCCGGCGGCTACCGCATGGCCACCAAGGCGGAATACCACGACGCCGTGCGTTCCTTTGTAAAAAGTCTGAAGCCACAGATGAAGCTGTCGCTGCAGGCGCTGGAAACGCTGGCCGTCATCGCCTACAAGCAGCCGGTCACGGCGCCGGAGATCAGCGAGATTCGCGGCGTGGATACCTCCGGCGTGCTCGGCGGCCTGATGAGCCGGAAACTGATCACCACAGCGGGTCGCAAGCAGGTCATCGGACGCCCCATCCTGTACAAGACCACGAAAGAATTCCTGCTGCGCTTCGGGCTGAAGGACGTGAGCGAATTGCCCAGCATGGAAGAATTCGAAAAGATGGCTGCGGACATGGCCGAATCGGACGCGAGCGATCTGGATGCCATGGCCACTGAGTCTGCACCAGTGACAGATACAGATGTTGAGTCTGAAGAATCATCTGTCACAGAAACAATTACAGAAGAGAAATCCACCGAGAAAACTTCAGGGCAATCGTCTGGATCTGAGCAATGAAGCGCGAGAGAGAAACGGATGCGCCAGCCATCACCGCGCCGGAAGGCGGAAAAGCGGCACGCCCGGCCGGCAAAGCGGAACGTCTGCAAAAGATTCTTGCCAGTGCCGGAATTGCGTCGCGCCGCAAAGCGGAAGAGTTCATTCTGCAGGGTCGCGTGCAGGTGAATGGACAAATCGTCAGCGAACTGGGCAGCAAAGCGGACCCCGCGCACGATCACATCCGCGTGGATGGAAAATTGATTCGTCCCGCCGACGAGTTCCGCTACTACATGCTGAACAAGCCCAAGCAGTTTGTCACCACGGTCAGCGACCCCCAGGGGCGCGCCACGGTCATGCAATTCTTTTCGCGGATCAAGCTGCGCATGTTCCCGGTGGGGCGGCTGGACTATCACAGCGAGGGACTGCTGCTGGTCACGAATGACGGTGCCTTGGCGAATGCACTGACGCGGGCCTCCTCCCACGTGCCGAAGACGTACCTAGTAAAGGTGAGCGGCATCCCTGACGAGAATGCTTTGAACGCGCTACGCCGCGGGGTGTCGATTCCCCTGGGCGATCCTGAGTCGAATGCCGGGTATCGCGGTCGTGAAGCGCGCGTTCGCACGGCACCGGCAACGGTTCGGCTGTTTCGGGCCGGAGAAAATCCATGGTACGAGATTACGATCACCGAAGGCCGCAATCGACAACTGCGAAAAATGTTCGAGGAGATCGGGCACCACGTGGAAAAAATCCGCCGCGTGGAATATGGTCCCCTGGTGCTGGATTTGGCACCCGGCGAATCGCGAGAATTGACTGTGCAGGAAGTTCAGGCTCTCTATCGCGCGGCGAAACTGACGCCTGGAGCGAAAGGCGGTCAACCGGCTGGATCGAAATCGAAGCCGCGATCCGGGCAGCGACCGCAGACTTCAAAAACTTCGAACCTAGATCGCAAGCGCAGTAAATCTACGGCTCAACGCCCGCGATAGCCGATCCTTTGGATCGACCGCTTGGCTCGTTATACTTGAGATAGAGCTGGAATTTCGCTGCACTCGCGGGGTGAATCATGGAAAAGGCGACGTTTGGTGCGGGGTGTTTCTGGGGTGTGCAGGCGGCGTTCGATCGCATTCCTGGAGTAATGGAAACGGCCGTGGGGTATGAGGGCGGCACGCTGGAAAACCCAAGCTATCGCGACGTTTGCACAGACAGAACCGGCCACGCCGAGGTCCTGCAGATCACCTTCGATCCTGCCAAGGTAAGTTATCAGCATTTGCTGGACGCGTTCTTCGCGGAGCATGATCCTACACAACTCAATCGGCAGGGCCCGGACTTCGGAACGCAATATCGCTCGGTGATTTTTTATCACTCACCCGAACAGCAGCAGGCCGCAACGGCGGCCATCGCGCGACTGACGGCAGAGCAAACTTTTTCAAAGCCCATCGTCACACAAGTGGTTCCGGCGGAGACGTTCTGGCCGGCAGAAGAATATCATCAGAAATACTTGGAGAAGCGCGGAGCCGCCAGCTGTCACATCTAGCAGCTGTCCCTTCGAGTTTGAGCGGCCTGCTGGTCTGGGTCAAATACATCGGTGACCGGCTGACGGTCGTCCATCGCTGGAATATGCATCCGCAAACGGTTGGTGTTCCACTGCATCTGTCGCGATTCCAACGCAGCGCGAAAGCATGTCGAACTCGAGCGGGTCCAAACCGAGCGGCAAAACACATCATGTCGATGCACGTCTTCTCTCCGTTCAGGCGCTCCGAGCCGTGGCCGCGTTACTGGTCGTCTGGGTCCATTCCATCGATGCCGCGGAAATGTATTCCTCGCCACGACAGAGCCGGTTCTTTCATTGGGAAAACTACGGCGCCTGCGGCGTCGATATTTTCTTCGCCATCAGCGGCTTCATCGTTTCCCAAGTCGCGGTTCGACTGGCAGATCGCAATCCTGAAGCGACGTCCACAACGGCTCGCCAGTTTTTGGCCCGGAGGATCACCAGAATTTATCCGCTCTACTGGATTTTGACGGCGGTCGTCATTGCCATCGACGAGCTTGGCCGGTACCACATTCAGTGGCATTCACTTCACTGGCTACCGACGCTTCTACTGCTTCCGTCTCTTCACGCACTAGGAAACGCTCCGGTACTTTCGCTTGGCTGGAGCCTTATGTTTGAAATGTATTTCTACCTGATCCTGACTATCTTTATGGTCTGGACACCCCGTTCCCTGGTGCAAAATACCATCGTATTCCTGTGCGGAATGGTGATCGCGGGAATCCTCGTCAACATTCATCGGCCGCTGATTGTGATCTGGATGAACCCGATCGTGTTGGAATTTGTCTTCGGAGGTTTGATTGGACTAATTTTCTCGCACAGCAGCATGACACTGAGAACAAAAAAGATCGGCGTGTGGATTGCTGTTATTGGAGCCGGCCTTCTAGCTGCAACCATTTTCACTGGTTACGGTCAGGCGAGCGAGCAGGACTGGATCTTGGCTGGATATTATTGCTGGCTGCGCGTTGGGGTGTGGGGCGTGCCCGCTGCATTGCTGGTGGGCGGCGTGATTTTCTGGAATCCGACAATGCGCTCGACCCCTGCTCGATTGCTGGTGTTTCTTGGCGACGCATCGTACTCGATCTACTTATGCACCATTCCGTCGCGCAGCTTTGTCGAGCACTTTTGGCGGTTCTTTGGCGGATTCGGAACGGACACGGGTGTTTTTTTGGGGGCGTTGTTCTGCACCATGGTCGGAGTGGTGTGCTATTTATTGTTGGAGCGGCCGCTGATGCGAGTCTTCCATAACTGGTACAAGCCGATTCCACATCTCAAGCAACCCGCCTCCGCGAGCGCTTGAACGCAGGATCAAATCCTCAAGGTTGACGCTTGGGTAATAGCTGGAACAGCAGGATTCCCGAGCCATCGAAGGGATCCAGTCCAGGAAAATCTGCCCGCTGGACGAGCGTTCGTTCTGACATTACCGTGGTCAAACGCGCGGACGGATAATCCGTCCAGTGCATGAACCAGTCGGGATGATAGAGGTCGAGCTTCTGCGCCAGCGGCATGGCGCCGTCACTGTCCATCGCCGGCAGGCCACCGCTCAACAGGGAGACCTCACCCGCGCCCCGACCTATCAGTAGCTTATTGGAAGCGGCTCCGGATGCATGTTCCGCGACAATCAACTGCTTGATTTTCAAGCTTGCTTCTACCAGAGTGTACTGCGGATGGAGCAGATAATCGCCGATGGATGCAATGTTCCCCAGCACGGAAACGGCAACGCACGCGGCTGCAAGCACCGCAATGCGCTTATTGGCGTTCCACAACCATTCAAGAAAGATCAAAGCCAGCCAGATGGTCGGAACAATCATGGCGACAAAGTAGCGGGGAGGGCCGTCATAGTGAAACACGATAAAGGCCGCATAGCCTGTTTCCCATAGAAACGCGATCATGAACAACGGATCGCGCCATAGAAAACGAAGGCGAACGGCTGCCGCAATAAACGCCGCCAGCGCCAGCGGAAACAGCACTGGATCAATCCAGGTACCGCGAAAGAAAAAACGCAGCAGTCGCGATGGAGAATTCTCAAGCTGCCACAGCGGATCCATCCCCAGGATGATCTGTGCGTCGGCGGCATAGTGGCGGGTCCAGACAATCTTAGCGAAGCCCATTAGAAGTATGATGGTCGCCAGCGCTGTCCCCAGCAGTTTCCATGCAGCGGCGCGATCCTGACGATTCTTCACCCAGATGGGATACAGTACGGCCGGCAAAACGAATGGGCCCGTCGTTTTTGTCAGCGTCGCCACCACAAACACCACGCCGACACACACGGCCAACGCGTAGTTGTGAGGACGGACTCTGCCCGCCAGGTAGATGGCCAGCAGTAGAAACATGCCGAATGCCGGCTCCAGCAGGGCCAGCCGACCGAAGAAGAATCCGAGTGCATTGGCGGCGATGAGAAACGCAGTGAGACAGGCGAAGATCTTCGACTGATACTGGCGCGCGATGCCATAGGCGAGAAGAACACTCAGGCAGACGCATCCGACCGCCAGCGCTCGTGCCGCGACAACGCTAATTCCGGTGAAGTGGAACAGAAGTCCGACAAGCAACGGCCAGACTGGCATAAAAATGCCCGGGTTCCAGCCACCGGGAAGATATGCATGGCCAAGCGTGAAATGCTGTAGTGCGGCGCCGGTGTAGAAGCCTTCGTCGGTAAATCTAGCTCCATCCTGCTCGTAGAAATGGAACACCGGAAAGTCGGCACTCAAATGGCAAAAGCGTAGCGCCAGCAGGCATATTGTCAGCAATAGGAGAGCCCACTGCCATCGATGCGCGCAAGATTCTGCTGTCATGCCTTTTTTTCTTCGTGATATTCCTGCTCAGTGTTCACAGCCCACAGGTTGGACTTGTCGGCGACATTGTTCATGATGTTTTCCGCCGCTGCCATCGCGGTCAGCATGGAATGATCCTGGTTGTTGTATTTGTGCATTCCATTGCGACCCACCAGAAACAAATTCTCAAAGCTATCCGTGAATTTCTGGATCACGTCGAAGCGATCATAGGTGCCAAAATACGCGGGATAGGTCTTGGGAACGCGCACAACGTGACCATCCAGCACATCGGAGGCCTTCAGAATGCCAATCTTTTCCATCTCCGCGACTGCAAACCTCTTGATGTCTTCGTCCTGCATTTTCCAGAGTGGATCGGTGTCGTTGCAGAAATATTCCAGGCCAATCCACATCTTGGAGCGATCGGCGACCATCCA
>JAJYSL010000174.1 GCA_021793595.1 Acidobacteriota bacterium | reverse complement strand
GCATCGGCCTGCGCTTTGCGGCTGGGAGCGGCATAGCCGATTTTGTCCGAACCGTCATTGTTGACGCCCGCGCCCAGCAGCAGAGCGTAGATATGATCGCCGTCCGCAATCGCTTCCTCCGCGCGTTTAAGCAGCACCATTCCGGCGCCGCCGCCGAACACCGTTCCAGCTGCCGCAGCATCGAACGGACGACAATGTCCGTCGGGAGATACCATTCCACCTTCTTGGTAAAAATATCCGCGCACCTGCGGAAACGTAATTGAGACGCCTCCCGCTAAAGCCAGATCCGATTGATAATTCACTAGGCTCTGCCACGCCTGCGCCACCGCCAGCAGCGATGTCGAACACGCGGACTGCACCGTCATCGCCGGCCCGCGCAGATTCAACTTGTAGCTGATGCGCGTCGCCAGAAAATCATGCCCGTTGCCCACCAGAGCGGGGAAAGAGCCCACCTGATACGACCGCGTAAATTCCTCGCGAAATGCCGGATCTGAGGCTAGTTGCGACAGCAAGTATGTGTTGATGCTGGACCCTGCAAAGACGCCCACGTTTCCCGCAATCCGCCCCGGATCGTAACCCGCGTCTTCCAGTGCTTCCCAGGCGCACTCGATCAGCACCCGCTGCTGCGGATCGGTCAGCTCCGCTTCCCGCGGCAGAAAATGAAAAAACTCCGCGTCGAACTGATCCACCTTGTCCAGTAATGCCCGCGCTGCGATATATTTTCCCTGGCTCCGCTGTGCCGCCGTCAGCCCATCCTCCAGCTGCTCTTCGGGGATGGCCCGGACCGATTCGCAGCCTGCGCACAGATTCTGCCAGAACTGTTCCGCATTGTCCGCGCCCGGAAAGCGCCCGGCCAGTCCGATGATCGCTACCGCATTTTGTAAACGATCACTCATCGGTTGTTACCCTCACTTGCGCACTCGAGAATGCCCTCGACGGATCCATTCCCGGCCGCCTAGTCTGCATCGCGGCGTGTTGCCGTTGAGTTCGCCGCTCCGCCTCCTGGCTCTCCCCGGCTGCCTGGCCAGGTTGCAGCCTCTTCACAGCGCGACCTCGCGCATTTCCAGCAAAATGTTTTCCCCACCGTTTTAGCGCTCTGAAAGACCGGTAAACTTCGAATCCAGTAAGCCTCAGACAGCTCGTGATAGACGGTCGCAACATCGTCACATTCGCCACTTCAATCGCGGAGCTAGCAAAGTGCCGCTTGTATTCATCCTCCCCTTCACCAAAGTTCAGCTTCCCTGGTGAGTCATGCTGGATCAGGTCCTCGATTGTCAGCATCAGGATTACCGTGCCAGGCGAAAATTTCGCCATCGCTGGATCGTAGCCTGCAAAACAGCAGAAATAGTAGCCTCGTCCTTGGAACCCGAGCCTATAGGCACAGGGTCGCGAGCCGCACCAGAGGATATAGCAGCGGAGCAGTCCGCGCCGTGCCAAATCGCTCAGATGCGCGCTCCATTGCGGCGTCTCCTGAATCAGGTAATCCGCTGAGGCTGCCTGCCAGGAGGCGCGCGCCACCTGCCCGCCAATCCGCAGAAACTCCGGTACGTCTTCCGGCACCGTGATTCGTTGTAGACGAAGCTGGCCTTGCTCGCCCAATACTTTTACCCGGCGTCTCAAGTTCGCCCGGTGTTTTGAGTCGAACCTCGTCGCCAAGTATGCATCGAACGTTTGCGGCAGGTCCACAATGTACAGCTTGAATCGGTCCTGGATGTGAACCAGACCGGCCCGCGACGATTGCACAGCCTTCCAGCATGGACTTTCCGTGGACAATAGCCGGAAGTGAATCGCTGCAACATCGAAGGCTTGAAAAATTGCCTTGAACAGTGGCTCGTATACCTCCTGCCGCTGTACCAAGCCTTCTCCTCCAAGGATTTGTGCGGTCTTCAACCGCATCCGGCAAAGCTTTAGGTCGAATTCCTGTTCCCCTATCAACAAAGGAGCGATGCCGATGATCTCTCCGCCGTCCTCGACCACTGCAACTCGTAGAGTCTCTCGCTTGGTCTTGTGCTTGTTCTCGAACCACTCAGGTGACGCAAACAGAGCGTTGGGATTGGCGGTAGTTGCCAGCAATTCCCGCCACACATGCTGCACCTGCGGAGCACTCCATTCCTGTTCCGTGGCAAGAAACCGGATGGTCGCAGTCGTCGTCGCAACCGACTCGTTCTTGAGGCGTGTTACGCTGTCCGCAATTTCATCGGCAGCCAAAACATGCTGCAAATTATGACTCATCGGCACCAGTCCTCTTCGGCAGAGCTCACTGCCACAACTTCCGCCGAGTCCTGTTTTGTGCGGACCGACCACTTGGCCGTGCGCCCGCGCTCGTCCCGGGACCCAACGGCATGACTATGTCCCCCCGCCGAGCCGGTCCGCTTTCTCCCGGCAACAGCGAGGTGCAAATATTCAGCAACGTTCTTGCCGCTTGCTTTCAATTGTTTCAACGACTGATAGGCTGTGAATCCGGCCGCCCGCAAACCGCCCATGATGGACCGCCGTAGTATCACCACATTTGCCACGTCGGCCGCCTGGGTGGCGAATCGCCGCTTGTATTCACTCTCTCCGCCGCCGAAATTCAACTTTCCCGGAGGGTCGTGCTGAATCAGGTCCTCCATCATCAACAGCTGCATGACGATCCCCGGAGAAAACTTCGCCATCGATTGGTCGTAGCCAATCGAGTAGGCGTAATAAGAACCTCCGCCCTGAAACCCCAGCGCATATGCGCATGGCGCTGGACCGCACCACAAAAGATAGGCGCGCAGAAACCCGCGTTTCGCCAGATGCTCCAGGTGTGCTTGCCATCCGGGTGAGTCCTTGATGAGCCAGTCCGCCTCTGACGCCTGCCAGCAAGCCTGCGCGACTTTGCCTCCGTCGCGGAGAAACTCCGGCACCTCCTCCGGCGCGCTGATCCGTTGCAGCAGAAGCTCTCCATTCTCCCGCAATTGCGCACATTCAGCGGTCGCGGTACATGCGGAGCAGCGCCAGAGTCTCCGCTCTCCCTGCGCCCGCAACACCCGGATTCGCTGTTTCAATGTCCTGCGATGGGACGAATTGAACCGCTCGGCCATGTATGCATCGAAAGTTTGCGGCAGGTCGACGATGTACATCTTGAACCGGTCGTGTATGCGAATAAATCCGGCGCGCGACGATTGCACCGCCCTCCAGCATGGGCCTTCAGCGTGAAGATACCGAAAATAAATTGCGTCCACATCGAAGTTCTTGAAGATCGCCTTGAACAGTGGCTCGTACACCTCCTGCCGCTGCGTCAAGCCTTCTCCGCCGAGCAGATGTGCGACCTTGCATTGCATCCGGCAGAATTTGAAATAAAATTCCTGCTCCCCCAGCAGGAAGGGTATGATCCCCGTGATCGTCCCATCGCTCTCGACCACGGCAACCCGCGCTTCCTCCCCTTTAGCCTTGTACTTGTTCTCGAACCACTCCTTGGTTTGGAACAGCGCGCTGGGATTCGCGCTGGCAGCCATCAATCGCCGCCAAGCATCCTGCACTGGCCGGGCATTCCATTCCTCCTCTGTGGCAAGAAACCGGATTGCATGAGTCGCCGCGACCGCGGGCTCAGTCCTGATGGATGCAACCGTGTCCGCAAGTTCATCTGTAGCCTCCGCACGTTGCAAACCATCGCTCATTGGCGTCCATCCTCTCCAACAATGCCGAGTGTGGAGATCCTTGGTGCCTGCGACACCGGGCGTCGCGACAACATCGCGGCTCGCTGGCGTTGGCCGCGAACCTGGGCAACGTCGGCTTCCGCGTGTAACTGCCGGCCCGCGAGGCGCGCAGCCAAAGCGTGCGGAGTGGAAAATTCAAACATCTCCACCAGCGACGGAACGGACGCAAACTGAGTTCGCAGCCTGGCATGCATCTCGATCAACAACAGGGATGTGCCGCCCAAATCGAAGAAGTTTTCATCCGCCCCTACAACAGCACGGCCCAGCAGCTTGGCCCACATTTGCCGCAGCTGGGCCACGATTTGGTTTTCCTCGGTCGTGTTCGCGGTCCAAGCGGACGCTGCATCCTGCGACTTTGCGGCGGAAAGCGAAGGAACGGCGTCCGCTTCAAGAAATCGAGTTTCACAGAGCGACTGCAAGGCGCTTCGGTCCAGCTTTCCGTTCGCGTTGATCGGAAGCCTCTCCAGAAACAGCCAATGCTGCGGGATCGAGGCGCGTGACAACCGCGCTTGCAACCAGGCCCGCAATGTGGCTTCTGCGGCCTCTGCCGGACTGGCCAGGGCCACGCAGGATACCAACTGTTTCTCCCCGGAGGGAACCGCCAGCGCCACGACCGCGGCATCGGCGACCAGTGGCGAGGCTGTAAGTGCCGCTTCTACGGCCGCGAGTTCCACGCGATGGCCCGCGATCTTCACTTGGCGATCGATCCGACCTAGAAACTCGATCGTCCCATCGATCCGCGCGACCGCGTGATCTCCGGTCAGGTACAACAGCGCACCTGCTCGATTGGAAAATGTGTCGACAGAAAACTTCTCCGCCGTCACCTCCGCCAATCCCAGGTATCCCAACGCTACGCCGGCTCCTCCGGTCGCCAATTCTCCCGGCACTCCCGCAGGCAGTTCGTTACGATCTGAGTCCAGAATGTGCACGGTGGTGTGCGCAATCGGCTTCCCGATCGGCAGCGGCCCCTCGACACGGTAATCCGACGGAACCACGTAGCAGCAGGTGAAGGTCGTGTTCTCTGTTGGGCCGTATCCATTCACCATTCGCAATGTCGGATACAGCGCGCGCATGCGTTCCACATGGCGCGGCGCAATTACATCGCCTCCAAACACCAGTTGGCGAAGCTGCGCAAACAACTCCGGCATGTGCTCAGCTGCAAGATGAAAGAGCGCCGCCGTCAGCCACAGTGTAGTTACGCCCTGCTGCCGGATGATCTGCGCGTAATCGTCCAGACCCAGGGAACGCCCCGGCGCTACCACCAGCCGCGATCCATGCAGCAGGCTGCCCCATAATTCCAATGTGGACGCATCGAAGGAAAGCGGCGAATGCAGCAGAAACGTCTGTTGCGGACCAAACTCGATAAATTCCTGGCCACTGACCAGCCGCGCGACAGCTCGGTGCGGAACCACCACCCCCTTGGGCACTCCGGTCGAGCCGGAGGTCAGCATCACGTAAAGCGGGCTGTTCCCATCAATGGCGGCTCGCGGGACCTCCACCAACTGGTTGCCAGAGGGACGTTGCACATCTTCCAGCGGCAGGGTCGAGCACCAGCAGGAAAGAGGATTGCAGCAATACGATACAACCTGGCAAACGTGCTCTTTCGGCGACAAGGCAGAAGGTCTTTCCCAAAGGATCGGACAGTTTTTTTTGCGAGCATTCGCATCGGCTATCCAGTGCCGCAGCCCACTCAAGCCCACGATCTGACCCAGCGTTGAAACTGAATATTCCTCCACGTCTAGCGGCACATAACATCCGCCTGCCATCGCCACCCCAAGAATCGCAGCCACCGTCGCGACAGAATGGCTGGCGGAAATTCCCACCATGTCGCCAGGCTTGATTCCCTGGTCCACCAGACGGGCGCGGAAAGCATCCGCAAAATTCCACAATTCCGCGTAGGTCAAGGATTGATGGGTGTCAGTCAGCGCAACGGAGTTGGGAGTATGGTGGACAACCGCGGAGAAAAGATCCGGCACGGTGGAGATCCACGGATCCGCTGCATCGGAAATCGCAACGCAAGGATGAGCGGACGAGTCATGAAGCATTTCCCTGTTACGGCTGGACCTGCCCTCAAACCCATCACTTGTCATCGCATTCCTTCTCGCAAGCTACCGTGTCCTGTGGAAAAACTTGGGCATTCTCAAAGGTGAACTGCACGTGGGATGCCAACCACCAGATGGAAAAATGCGTCGTAAAAGCCCTCCCAAAAACCGCAACGTAGACAGCCAAACAGGATCGCCTTCCGCCAGGACAACGCCTCGGTAAAAACAATTCCTATTCTCGTGATAGGTGTGAAAACTTTTTCCTATTTACCGCGCTTTCCAGAGAAAAATTCCTAAATAGGTCCAAAGCAAAACCACAAAATCTACTGCCTCCCGATTCCCGCATGGCTGCGGGAGCGGGAGGCAGCCTTTCCTTCATAACTCATCCACGACCTAGCGGTACGCCGACCTTTCCACCTTTGCTAGCAGCGAACAATCTTCTTCAGCAGGTTCGCATCGACAATCCGGCGAGTCGCATTGCGCGTATCCACCAGAAGCTGTGCTTCCTGGGCGATGTGCGCATAGTCGTAATCAGAGTGGTCCGTGGCAATCAGTACGCAATCGTACTCGCGGACCGTATCCAGGGGCACTGACGTCATATTCAGCTCATAGTGGCGGCCGTGACCCACGGTGGGAAAGTACGGATCGTTGTAGTCCACCAGGGCCCCGCGACGACGCAATTGCTCAATCAATGTCAGCGACGGTGATTCACGTAAATCATCAATGTCTTTTTTGTACGACAGGCCCAGAACCAGAATGCGGCTGCCCTTCAGCGGCTTGCTACGCTCATTTAAAGCGGCCGTCACCGACTCCACCACGTGGTAGGGCATCGAGGTATTCACTTCCCCAGCCAGCTCAATAAAGCGTGTGCTGAAATCCAGCTCCTTCGCCTTCCAGGAAAGATAAAAAGGATCGATTGGAATGCAGTGTCCGCCCAATCCCGGGCCAGGATAAAACGGCTGGAATCCAAACGGTTTGGTCGCCGCCGCATCGATAATCTCCCAGATATCCAGGTTCATGCGCAGGCAGAGCAGCTTCAATTCATTCACCAGCGCAATATTCACGCACCGGTAGATGTTTTCCAGCAGTTTCGTCATCTCCGCCGCCGCCGGACTTGAAACCCGAATAATGCGATGGAAGATGCTGCCGTAGAACGCCGCCGCCAGATCTCCCGACTCCTTCGTAGAGGCTCCCACCACCTTAGGAATATCACTGCGTTCGACCGTGACATTGCCCGGATCTTCGCGCTCCGGAGAATACGCGACATAGAAACACTTGGTCACGTCCAGGCCCTCGCGATAGCAGCGCAGCCCTTCCAGATTGTTCGCTTCCAGCAGCGGAATCAGTACTTCTTCCGTCGTTCCCGGATAGGTCGTGCTCTCCAGAATCACCAACTGTCCGGCGCGCAGGTTCGGAGCAAGGGCGCGAGCCGTGTCTTCGATATAGCGCAGATCCGGCCCTTGATGTTCGTCGAGCGGAGTCGGAACGCAGATAATGATTGCCTGCATCTTGCTCACATCGGCGTATTCGGCGCTGGCGCTGAACCCGGTTTCCCGCAACTGGGCAATCTCTTCCGGCAGAATGCGCTGGATATAGGAGGACCCGGCATTCAGCTTGTTAACTTTGCTGCGATCGACGTCGAAGCCCGTGACCGGAAACCCGGCGCGGGCAAACAGCATGGCCAGCGGCAGCCCCACGTATCCCAGCCCCACCACTCCTACCTTGGCCGTTCGGTCTTGAATCGTGTGCATCACCGCGTCGAGATTCGATTCGGCAGTTGCGGTGCCGGCGTCCAATGTGGCTGCTGCCGCCACTGCTGCCCGTGATCCAGCATCCTGGTTGGTGTTGATCGTCTGTGCCATTTCGCTTGTTTCTCCTTAATGATCGTGTCGCAAATTTCCCTTGGCCTGCAGCAAATCGCCGTAGATTTCTTCCATGCGCTTCTCGGCCCGCGCCAAACTGAACCGTTCCACCCGCCTCCGCGCCGCAAAGCCAAGCTGCTGCCGCAGGGTCGCCGAACTCAGGCGCAGGATGGCTCCGGCCAGGGCCTCGGGATCGTCCGGCGGAATCAGAATTCCGGTATCCTCCAGCGCCTCACGGTTGCCGCCCACATCCGTCGCTATCGATGCCAGCCCACTGGCCATGTATTCCAGCAGTGAGTTGGAAAATCCCTCCGCAAGAGAGCTAAGCACGCCAATGTCCATTGCCGCCAGATACGGCAAAACATCCGTTTGCGGCCCCGCCAGGTGGATCCGGTCCTCGAGTCCATACCCGCGAATCCGCTCCACCACCTGAGCATATTCCGTACCATCACCCACCACCACAAATCGCAGCCGCGGATCGCTCTCGAGCGCAATGCGCGCTCCATCCACAAATTGCGGAATTCCCTTCACCTCTCGCATGCAGGAGATGTTGCCGACCAGAATTTCTTCTTCCCCAACCCCCAGCATCTCCCGCGCTTCGGTCCGCAACGTATCCAGGCGGGAAAATTTCGCCAGATCGATGCCGTTGTAGGCAACATGCAATTTGCGCTGCGGGATATGTTCGGTCTCGACCGTCACTTCGGCTGCCACCAGGCTGTTGGCCACCACGCAGTCCGCGGACAGGTTCGCCCATCGCTGAAGCAGTCGCACCGCCAGTCCCAACCACGGCATCTCAGCCTGCCATTGATTGAGATTGCGCCGTGATCCAATCACTACCGGCACACCTGCCATTCGCGCCAGCCACGGACCAATAATGTTACATTCGACGAAGAATGTCTGCACCAGCGTAATGCACTCGCGCCGCATCCAACTCACCAGCCCCAGACATGCGTGCCAGCCTGCAGGGCGCAGCAGGCTATACACGCCCGCCGAGTAGACCGGACAGCCAGCCTGCTCGGCCGTCAGCCATTCCGTTCCGCGCAGCACTGCCAGGCGCGGCTCGTAGCCCAGTCGCCCCGCCAATTCGATCAACTGCAGCACTTGCCGTTCGGTTCCACCCTCGGCAATACCGCCAATCTCATCGATCAGGAAAAGAATGCGCGGCTTCGATGCCTTGGCCTTTCTCTCTCCTGTCGCACTCGCCCGATGAATCTCCGGCACAGTTGTTGACACTACTCTTTCTCCTAAAATTGCGCAGTAGCCAGATCGCGCTCAGCATCGACGGAAGTTTGATCGGACCCGGAACCTCTCGTTAGTGTCCGTATCACACGCGCCGGCACACCCACAGCAAGACTATTGGAGGGAATCGGCCGGGTCACCACTGCTCCTGCTCCAATGATGCAGTTGTCGCCAATGTCCGCCATGACGATCGCCCGCGTGCCAATCCAGCAATCGCGTCCAATCGAGATTCTTTCAGGGTTCAGATCGGATTGGATGTTCTTGTTGATGTCCGACAAAGAATGGGTACCATCCGGAGATTCCGCCGTCATATGCTGATGCGCTCCGCTGAGCAGTTGAACATCGTCGGAAATGATGGTGCCGTCCCCGATGTCCACCAGCCCAACCTTGCTG
>JAJYSL010000173.1:3869-9261 GCA_021793595.1 Acidobacteriota bacterium | reverse complement strand
GCCGGAACCAGTAGGCCCAAAAGACCACCCACAAGCCAATGATTCCCGGTCTCAGGATCGCATCCGAAATAAGAAACAGGGCGACACCGTTCATGGGAATATAATCCGCCGCCAGCGGTAACAGTCTTTCCAACAGGAGAAAGGCACAAGTGATGCCCAGCCATAGAAAAGCCGGCTCTCGGCGGTCCAGCCAGAAGAGGCCAAAGGCCACCAGCAGGGCCAGCGGAAGAACCGCAACTTCGAAAAAGGTCAGGTAGGTCGCACGATCTTCGGCATCCCAATCGAGTTTCAGTAATCCATCCACGGCTGCGGCTTGACCCAGTACCGGTGGTCCGTGCAGCCCCCCAGCGTCGGGATCAACCAGCGGAGTAAACGGCGCCATCCACATGCGGATCGCGATGGTCACCGGGCCGCCGCCTACATCCGCAGGCAGAGAAAAGGCGCGCGGCAGTGCGTTGTACGTGGTGACGCCATGGGCAGTGAACTGTCCGAATTGCCCGATCATGTTGCCGTTGACGAACACCTGGTAGGCATCGTCGTAGTTGTCCGGCATTTTGATCGCGAGTCGAGCCGTCGAGCCGCGCGATGGGTCTTGAATGTTGCTTTGTATGTTGACACGCAGACGGTACCAGGCATAGCCCGAGTACCCCGGATACCCGCGCGCCGTCCAGCCCGGAAGATACCCGCTACTGCCGAGTATTGGATCGTACAATCCAGCGGCCGGAGTCATGTCCATCGCGGCCCAACTGGAATCGTCGAAATCGGGCTGCGCCCATGCCAGGTTGTCGCCGGTGCGGAACTTCCACGGACCGGTGAGCGGCGTGGTTGCATTCCCCAGCGTGATCTGTGTCTGGGCGTGGGTGCCCGGAGCGGCCGATCCAAGAAAAATCGAGAGAAGAAAGCAGGCGGAAATCAAACGCGATGCGCACATGGATGCGTTTTGGCCCCCAACCAAAGACAAACCGGTGCTGGGCGCTTTTATATCACACAGAATGTGCAGTTTGGAGGCATTTATTTAGACCGTGCAATGCAGGTTCGTCGCGTCCGCCTGCACTCGAGGCTCGTTTGGCTGATAGCTGCCGGGAACTAATCGAAAGCCGATGGCGATGCGATTCCACGCATTAATGGTCGTGATCGCGAGGGTCAGATTCACTCGTTCCTCTTCGCTGAAATTTCTGCTCAGTTGCTGGTAGACCGCGTCGGGTGCGTGTCCGGTCTGGATGTTGGTGATGGCCTCAGTCCAGGCGAGGGCAGCCCGTTCTTTCTCGGTGTAAAAAGGCGTCTCGCGCCAAGCGTCCAGCGCATAAATTCGCTGTTCAGTCTCCTGCTTCAGGCGAGCATCCTTGGTGTGCATGTCGATGCAGTAGGCGCAGCCGTTCAGTTGGGAGGCGCGAATCTTCATCAGCTCCAGCAGCTTGGGATCGATGCCGCTGCGACGCACGACGCCTTCCATATGCAACATTGCTTTATAGGCTTCCGGCGAGGCCTTGGTGTAGTCCAGACGGGCTTCCATGGCAGAATTTCTTCCTCCTGAAACGTATAATTCCGCATTTCTTTTCCGGACGCAATTTTCATCGTGCGATGCGGGGAACGAACCGCACAGTGAAATCATACGCAAGAACGTGCTAGCATCGACTTTCCTATGGTTGACGGCAAGTTACAGATTATTCCCCTTGGTGGCCTCGGCGAATTCGGCAAGAATTGCATGGCAATTCGCTGGCAAGACGACATTTTTGTCATCGATGCCGGCCTGATGTTTCCCGACGAAGAACTGCTCGGCGTCGACGTTGTTGTGCCGGATATTACCTACCTGATTGAAAACCGCGAGCGCGTGCGCGGTATTGTCCTGACGCATGGACATGAGGATCACATCGGGGGATTGCCGTGGATTCTGTCGGAACTGCGCGTGCCCGTCTATGGAACTGAGTTCACGCTGGCCTATGTTGAGGGCAAGCTGGAAGAGCACGGGTTGCTCGACGATGCGGAGATGATTGAGATGGTTCCCGGCGAACCCTTTTCGCTCGGCATCTTCAAGATCACGCCGATTCGCGTGACGCATAGCCTGGTGGATTGCGTGGCATTGGCGATTGAAACGCCGGCCGGGATCGTGATCCACTCAGGCGATTTCAAAATCGACCTGACTCCGCCGGATGGCCAGCCGTTCGATCTGCATACCTTCGCGGAATATGGAAAGCGCGGCGTGTTGGCTTTCCTGCAGGATTCCACCAACGTCGATCGACATGGTCACACCCCCAGCGAGCGCGCAGTTCGACCCGCGCTGGATGAAGTGTTTGCGCGCACCAAACAGCGGCTCTTCTTCAGCTGCTTTTCGTCGTCGATCCATCGCCTGCGGATTGCCACCGATCTAGCCGTGACGCACGGGCGAAAAATCGCCATTGTCGGCCGGTCAATGCAGAACTCAGTTGAGATCGCGCAGGATTTCAATTATCTGGATATCTCGGATTCGCACCTGATCGCTGCTGGGCAGATCAAGGATTATGCGCCGGATAAAGTTTGCGTCTTTATCAGCGGCACCCAGGGCGAGCCGATGTCCGCGCTGACCCGAGCTGCGGTCGACAATCACCGGCAGGCCAAGATCGAACCGGGCGACACCGTGATTCTGAGTTCGCGCGTCATTCCCGGCAATGAGAAAAGTATCTTCCGCATGATCGACCATTTGTATCGTCGCGATGCTCATGTCATCTACGACGACGGTACCAATGGATTGATCCATGTCAGCGGACACGCCAGCCAGGATGAATTGCGGCTTTTGTTGCATTTGCTGAATCCCAAGGTCTTGGTTCCTCTGCACGGCGACTATCGCCATTTGAAGCTGCACGCGGAGCTGGCGGCGGAATTGGGCGTGGTGGAGAAAATACTGCTGCTGGAAAACGGCGATGTGCTGGAGCTAACGAAAGACACTGCGCGAAAGCACGGCAAGGTTGCAGTTGGACGGGTCTGCATCGATGCCGGTTCCACGGCCGGTGTGGTGGAAGATGTTGTGATGCGCGACCGGCGTCATTTGAGTGAAGGCGGCATCGTACTGCCCATCCTGGCCATTAACCAGACCACGGGGCTCGTCGAGAGCATGCCGGAAATTGTGACCCGCGGCTTTGCTGCCGGAGAGGAAGCTTTGATTGAGCAGGCACGGCAGGTTGTGGGAGCCACGCTCGAAGCCTCCAGCGCGGAAGAGAAAGCCGACTATGGCGTTATCAAGGAAAAAATCCGTCAGGATTTGAAGCGCTACATCCAGAAAAATACCAGCCGCCGCCCGCTCATCATGCCGGTGATCCTGGAGATCTGATCCAACGCCTCGCGCACCTTTGGTACAACTGAAAGAGTGAACGCTTCGCCCTATTCCAAACCTTCTTCGAGCCGTTTGCGCCGCTTATTTTTTATTTTTATAGCTTGCCTGATTTTTCTTCTTCTACTGCCGGTTCTGTTCTGGCCGAAGACACGCGCGCATCTGCAGGCCATGGCGATTCTCGATCAGTTGAACGGTAAACCTGTGCCGCACCTGCTGCAATCGATCGCCGCCATGCCAGTGACCACCAGAACACTCACCATTCCTTCAACTGCAGGCATCGTGCAAGCGCGGCTGTACACGCCGACACCTGCACCGAACGCGCCGGGCCTGGTCTTGATTCCGGGTATTCATTATCTGGGAATGGATGAGCCTCGCCTGATGGCTTTCGCTCGGTCCATGTCCGCTTGCGGCCTGCGCGTGTTGACGCCGGAGTTGCCGGATAGCCGCGACTACCGGATTCAACCCTCCGACGTGCAAGCGATTGGCGACTCTGTGCAATGGATGCAGAACACCACGGGCCGCCCAGTTGGCTTGGTGGGTCTGAGTTTTTCCGGTGGACTGGCGCTGATGGCGGCCGCGAGACTGCCATTTTCAAACGAAGTTTCTTTTGTTTTTAGCGTGGGCGCGCATGATGATCTGTTTCGCGTTGCCGCCTTCTATGCGACGGAATCCGATCCAGTTCCCGACGGCAACGTGGAACGCGCCAAACCGAACAACTACGGCCCCTGGGTGCTGGAGTATGAGTACCTTGAAGATTTTGTGCCGCAGGCGGATGTCGCTGCCATTCGCCCTGTGCTGCGCGCTCGTCTCTACGAAAATGCGGCGCTTGAAAAGCAATTACTGGCCAGGCTGACAGAGGCTCAGAAGGCCGAATACGAACGGCTGCTCGACCCCAAGCAAGAGGACGTTGCACTGTTTACCTCGGACAAGAAGCATGCGGCGGAGATGGCTGCTGTTTCTCCGCACGGCCACCTTGTCGGGCTTCACGTGCCGGTGTACTTGCTGCATGGACGCGGCGACACGCTGATTCCCTTTGCTGAGGCGGAATGGCTGGCGGAAGACCTGCCGCACGGAACCCTGAAGGGAATGCTGATCAGCCCACTTATTGGACACGTCACTGCCAACACCGGCAAGCCCAGCGCATGGGATCAATGGCGATTGATTCACCTGCTGGCTGAAGTCCTGGAACACTCACAGCATCCATAGTCCGAAATTCGGGAAAGAATTCTCTCGCCTGCAGATGAGAAAAACTTTGCTTCTTCGAATACTTGGACGAACGGCGCAGTCTCGATGTGAGGTAAAGTAACCAGCATGCACACCGTCGCGGGAAACAGCCCCTCTCACGATGAAAACGGCGATACTGTGCACATGCTGCCGCGCGTGCTGGGTCCATGGCAGGCAACGGCCATCGTCGCGGGCACCATCATCGGCAGCGGCATTTTTCTTGTCCCACGGGAAATGATGCGGGCCGCCGGCTCCTCCAATCTGGTCTACCTGGCGTGGATTGCTGCAGGCATTCTGTCTCTGTTTGGCGCCATGACCTACGCAGAACTGGCGGCGATGCGACCGTTCGCGGGCGGAGAATATGTGTATCTCCGCGACGCCTACGGTGAGCTGCCTTCATTTTTGTACATGTGGACATGGTTCGCAGTAGCCAAACCCGCCTCTATCGCCAGCAGCGCTATCGGATTGGTTCGTGTACTGGGCATTTTTTCCCTGCTCACCTGGCTGGGGAATCCATTGCTGCTCCATCCGTTTCGGTTGGAATGGGGGCAGATTGTAGCCATCGGCGTTGTGTGGCTCATCACCGGCGTGAACTATTTGGGAATGCGGCGCGCGGGAGAATTTCAACTGGTCTTCACCCTGCTGAAAGTCGTGCTGATCGCGGCCATCGTATTTTTTTGCTTTAGCAGCTCGCTCGGTCATCGCGGCAATTTTTCCACCATCTTCCATGGAGCGACCGGCGGCCTTGCTGGATTCACCGTGGCCATGATTGCGGCGCTCTGGGCCTATGATGGCTGGAACGACCTGAATATGGTCGCCGGCGAGATCAAGCGGCCGGGACGCTCGATTCCCCTGGCCCTG